>NZ_JBHXFA010000116.1:8232-24823 GCF_042724175.1 Streptomyces sp. NPDC127084 | reverse complement strand
CCTCGGTGAGGTGACGGGAACAGAGACCGGGACGAAGACCCCGGCCGGAACCCGGGGGACGCAGACCGGCGCAACCCGGGACGCCGAACCCCGACGGCGCCCGGTTCGGGGTTCGGCAGTCCGGCCGAGCTACTTTTCGGTGACCGCGCGGTATGTGCACACCTGGGTGCCCGTGGGACTGGTCACCGCCGAAACCAGCTCCAGCGTGTGGCGGGTGCCGCCCGCCGGGAAGACGGTCTTTCCACCGCCGAGCAGCACCGGCATGATCATCAGCCGGAGTTCGTCGACCATGCCCTCCTCCAGAAGCGTACGTGCGAGCGTCGGGCTGCCCATCACCAGCAGGTCGCGGCCCTCCTTCGCACGGAGTTCCGCGATACGGACGAGGGCCTCGTCGCCTGGGATACGGCGGGTGTTGACCCAGGTCAGACGGTCCTCGCCGAGGCTGCTGGAGACGACGTACTTGGGGATGGCGTTCATCCGGTCGGCGAACGGGTCACCCGCGCGCTCAGGCCAGGCCGCGGCCATGGTCTGCCAGGTGCGACGGCCGAACAGCAGGGCGTCGGCGTTGGTCAGCGCGGCGTCGAACGCGCCGCCGACCACCTCCGGGTCGAAGAACGGGTGCGACCAGCCGCCGTGGGTGAAGCCGCCGTCGGTGTCCTCGTCAGGGCCACCGGGGGCCTGCACGACACCGTCGAGACTCATGAACTCACTGATCACGATGCGCATGGGGACTCGCTCCTCTTCCTCGCTCCAGGATGGGCGGCACCGGTGAGGACCGGTGCGCCGCACGAAAGCCATCGCGCGGCGCCGGACTTCCGGCTCAGGGTGCCGTTGCGGAGGCGTACCCGGTGTCCGAGCCCGCCAGCGCGTGCTTCGGGAGCATAGGCGGGGTGTATGACAACAGCGGGGCGCTTGCCGGATCCGGGCGGACCGCGCCGAGGACCGGGTTGGCGGCGATGGGGGAGATCTTCACCCGTGTGCCGGGACGAGGGGCCTGTACCACCAGTCCGTTGCCCAGGTAGATCGCCACATGGGTGGCCTTCGGGAAGTAGATCACCAGATCGCCGGGACGCAGCGCACGCAGCGGGACCCTGGCCAGCCGCGCCCACTGCTCCTGGCTGGTCCGGGGGATGGGGCGGCCCGCGGCGGCCCACGCCTGGGATGTGAGGCCCGAGCAGTCGAACGCGTACGGACCCGTCGCGCCCCAGACGTACGGCCTGCCGATCTGTCGGACCGCGTACTCGACCGCCGTGCCGCCCTGCCGCGACGGCTTCCGGGCGCTCGCGCCCAGCGCGCCCGACTCCAGCAGTCTGCGCTGGGCCTCGTCCATGTCGGACTGCTCCAACCGCTCGAGCTGGGCGCGTTCCGCGGTGGAGAGACTGGCAAGCAGTGCCTGGGCCGACTCCAACCGCTCCTGGAGCCTGTCGTGTTGCCGGCGCTGGTGGTCGGCGAGCGAGCGCTTTACGGCGAGTGCCGCGCGCGAGCGGGCGGCCAGATCGTCAGCGCGCAGCGCGCTGCTCCTGAGGCGGGCGATGGTGGCCGCACTGCCGCTGTTCGCCCGTTCGATCAAGTGCCTCTCGTCCAGCGCCTGCTGCGGGTCGCGAGCAAGCAGCAGCCTTAGGTAGGCGGAGAGTTCCGAGTCGCCCCGGTACTGGCTGCGGGCAAGGCGGCCTGCCTCGTCGCGGCTCTCGTCCAGCGCGGCGCGGGCCTGGCGCAGTGCGAGTTGTAGCCGTCCGGTCTCGGCGCGCTGGATCGTCAGCCGCTCGGTGGTCGCGTGGTACGCCTCGCCCGCTTCCTCCGCCTGCCGGTACAGCTCCCGGAGCACGGGGAGCAGCTCGCGTACGGTGCGCGGCTCGGCCGGACCATCCGGCACTGCCGCGGCAGGCCCCGCCGCGAGCGCGGTCGCGGACACGACGGCGGTCGCCGAGGCGAGCGCCGTGGTCCGGAGCGTGCGCAGCAGTCTGTCTGGCATCCGTTTACCTCCCGTTGGTCACGGGAGGGATGATGCTGCGACTGACTGCTGTTGGGCGTGAGGCTGGCCGCGCCACGCGGGGCCACCACCCGAGCACCCCAAGTGGGTTTGTCGTATGGGTGGATGATCTCGGGTGGTGCCGGGGGCTACTGGCTGAGGGGCAGCGCGTACAGGGTCGTGTCCCGCCAGAGCACAGCCGTTTCGCCGACGACGACGCCGCGGTAGCGGCCCGACTTCGTGGCCGCGTCGGCCGAGCCGGCGGACTGGAACTTCCACAGCCTGCGGCCGTCTCGCGTGTTGAACGCCGTCACCTGGTTCTCCTCCAGCGTCAGTGCCGTCCCGGCGGACAGCAGCAGGCGCGGCCGTCCACTGCCACTGGCCTCAGTGGAACGGGACCAGCGGATCTTGCCCGTCGCCGTCTCCAGGGCGTACAGATCGTGGTCGTCGGTGCCGAGGTAGAGCGTTCCGTTCAGGATGACGCCCTTGCCGAAGCCGCCGCGCTTCTTGTCACCGGGAGTGCCGGGGCCGAACGCCTGCCACACGCTCTTGCCGCTCGTCGCGTCGAAGGCCTGGAAGTCGTTGCCCACTGGTGCGTACACCCGGCCCGACGCGTCACCGACGACCGTGGCCTCGTCACGCACTCCCACGAGGTACTTGCTCCACACGCGCTTCCCGGACTTGCGGTCGTGCATCGAGAACAGGGCCAGACCCTTGCTGGCCTTCGTCTGCTGCTGCGTCAGCGAACCGCTGTCCTGCCGTACGAGGATGCCGTCGGGCATCAAGGCGACGGCCTGGTACTCGGGGAGGGCGCTGCGTGAACGCCCGTTCGGGACCGTGGAACGCCAGAGTTCCTTCTTGGCCTTCATGTCGTACGCGAACAGATACGTGGCCGCGCCCACCGTGCCGCTGAACCACACGACCGATCCCTCGAAACCGGCGATGGCGGTGACATGCCCGGGAGCGGTCGTGGTCGACTCGACGGCGCCGTCCTCCGCCGAGAGCCAGATGAACTCGGTCGGACCGACGACGAACACACTGTCGCCCACGAGCATGGGCTCGAAGGCGGCACGGGCACGCGACTGCGTCCACAGATGGCGACCGGTGCGCAGGTCCACCCCCGTGCATTGGTGCGCCTCGGCGAGTATCAGCACCCGGTTGCGCCAGACGACGGGCTCGACGGACTCCTCACCCGAGTGCTGGTACGACCACAGCGGGGTGGGCGGTGCACCCGGGACGGTGCGGGGCTTCTGCGATCCCGTGCCGCCGGAGTCCTTCGAGAAGCCGCCGGCGACGCCGAACCCGATTCCGCCACCCAGCAGCAGACCCGCCGTGCCCGTCACGCCGGCGGTGATGAACACCCGCCGGCGCGCATTGGCCCGGGCCGCCAGGACGGAGGCGGTGACGGTGGACCTGGGGGCGGACGAGAGGGGGTCGCCGCCGGTGCCGAACGGCTGGGCGGAGGCGAATGCCGGGGCGCCGGCCGCCGTCGGGAGCAGATAGTCGATGGATTCGGCCGGTGGCGGGGTCTGCGCTGCCGGGAACAGCGGTGCGCCCGGTGCCGCGCCGCCCTGGTCGGCGGGCCCTTCGGCGCCTGGCTGTCCGTGACCCGGGAGCGGCGCGGCCGCGCCCGTGTTGCCGATGCCCGAAGGCACGGGGCCCTCAAGGCCTGCGAGTCCGGGCGGGGTGGGCGTCCCGGGGGCAGGCAGAGCCTGGGGACCGGGGCCTGCCGGGGCGAACAGCCCGCCCGACAGGGGGTGCTGAGCGGCTCCCCGCGGATCGCCGTCCTGCGTCGCGCCGGGTACGCCACCCCACGCCGCGCCGGGAAGGCTGCGGTGCACCCCGTCCTGCTCTCCCGCCCCGGACACCTCGGCGGCCTGCGCGGCCAGCGCCGCGGTGATCGGTTCCGGCAGCCAGCCCTCCCTGACCAGAGCGGCCGCGCCCGCCAGGGACAGGGCGGCGGCCACCGCGCCGGCGGTGGGGCGCTGCGCCGCGTTCCAGGACAGGCAGTCCGCCACCAGGCCGCGCAACGCCTCGGGCACGCCCAGTAGTTCGGCGGCGTCGAACGTCCCGCTCCATGCTCCGTCCGCCGCGAGGCCCGGAGCCCTGCCTGTCGCCGCGTACGCCAGCAGCAGGCCCAGCGCGAAGATGTCGGCCGGGGTGCCGGGCAGGCTGCCCGAGAGCTGCTCCGGGGAGGGGCAGACCGGGTGGGTGGACAGTCGGCCGTCCTCGCCCGCCTCGACATGAGCGGCGGAGCCGAGGGCACCGAAGGCGGTGAGGAGGGGGCCGTCGACTGACAGGAGAACCGTTTCGGCATTCAGTCCGTGCAGCACCGTGCCGGTCGCGTGGGCTCGCGAGAGAACCTCAGCCAGCCCCGCGCCGAGCGTACGCACCGTGTGCTCCGGGAGCGGTCCCGCGAGGGCGACGGCCTCGGCCACGCTCACGGCAGGCACATAGAGCCACGCCGTCCACAGCTGCGGCGCATTCGGGTTCGCGGCATCCGAAACCGAAGCGTCTGCGCGCGGCGGCACCCAGCCCCCGGCGAGCCGGTCCGCCGTGCGGAGCTCGTCCTCGAAGTGCTGCCGGAACCCGGGCAGCACGGCGAGCTCCGGCCGGGCGAGCGAGACGACGGTGGGTGCGTCCGTGCCGGCGTCGGCGCGATGCGTGAGGTACTGCACCGCGCCGGCGCTCTCACGCAGTCGGGCGAAGGTGGCGAACGGGCCGATGTGGCGCGGATCGTCCTGCTGAAGCGGCTTCATCGGCGAGTTCCCCCATGGTGGCGCCGTGCTGATACGGACAGAGAGATCCTAGGGGGCGTCGCGTTCCGGTTTGGACCAGGGCCATTTGATCCGTCGGCGCTCGCGGCCTTCGGGCGCGTACTCGTACTTCCAGCCGCGCGGCAGCGCGAGCCGCTTGGTGTGGCCCGCCGGGACCCTGCGGTAGGCGTGCACGGCGGGTGGCCCGCCCGCGTCGTCCGGCACGGGCACCTCGTACCACGGCGGGGGGTTGCCGGTCGGGCCGACGAGGACGGGCAGCACCCGGCCGTCGAGCGGCCCGCCGACGAAGGGGGTGTTCTCGCTTCTCACCCCTCCAGTGTCACAGCAGGTGGGCCGCGTCGCCCATGATGGGCAGCAGGCGCCGTCCCAGTGCCCCCGCCCTGCCTGACGCGTCCTCCAGCGACAGCAGCTTTCTGACCACGCCCGCGGCCTCCTCGTCGGACGCCGCCGTCGCCACCAGCAGTGCGAGGAGGTGGTCGATGAGCCAGTCGCGCAGCCGGTCGGCGGGCTGGCGTTCCTCTTCGTCCAGCCAGATCAGCGAGGCCGCCTCCACCGACGCGATCCAGGTGCGGACCATCATCCGCAGCCGCGGGCCGGGGCCGGGCAGCACCCCGAGGTGCACCAGGATCTGCTCGGCGGCGGCGCGGCGCACCTCGTCCACGATCGCGTTGGCGCGGGAGGTCGCGGCGACACTGCCGCCGCGCAGCAGGGCGCTGAACCCTGCGTCGTGCTGCACGACGAAGTCGAGATAGCGGTCGAGCACCCGGCCGAGCCGCTCGGTGGGGGGCCCGGTCGGCGGCTCGGTGAAGCAGACCACGAGCGCGTCGGCCGAGCTGCGCAGCGCCGCCTCGTACAACTGCTGCTTGCCGCCCGGGAAGTAGCGGTACACCAGCGGCCGGGACACTCCGGCCACCTCCGCCACGTCGTCCAGCGACACATCCTCGGGCGCCCGGTGCGCGAACAGGGTGAGTGCGGCACACAGCAGTTGGCTGCGGCGCTCCTCCACACTCAGCCTCCGGTAGGCGCGGGTCTCCGCGGGAGCACTCGGAGCGCTCTGGGCACTGGGAGTGGTCATACCGGCAGCGTAACCGCCGACCCAGGGTCGCGGGGGAGGCCTTCAGGCTCTTCGGTCCGGTCGGGTCCTGCGGTCCGGTCGGACCCTCCAGGCTCTCCAGGTCCCTTCAGCGGCCGGTCAGGTGTCATCAGGCCAGCAGTCCCGAGCTCTGCCACAGCCTGCGGCCCGCACCGCGCAGTACGCCGATGTCGTCCAGGAAGTCCGTGAGCCGCTTGGCCCCGGTCTGCATCACCTCGCGGCGATGGCCGCTCGCCCTCACCTGGGCCACGGCCGCACGGCGGTCCAGGCCGACGTTCTCGTACACCTTGGGGTTGACGAAGCAGACGGAGAAGATCCGCGCCGCCTCACCGCAGCCGATCCGGGTCAGCTCCTGCTCCCAGCGCGGGGCGGTCACCATCTGGCGGCGCAACTCCTCGCGGGCGTAGCGCACATGGCGGGCCTCCTCGACCACGTGGATACGGGTCACCCCGCGCACCAGGGGCTGTATCCGCTCGTCGGGGAAGGTGAGCCGCTGCATCCAGTCCAGGATCTCCTCACCGAGCAGCGTCGCCGCGAAAGAGCCCGGGGTGGTCGAGACGGTCTTCATCACACGGGCGAGGTTGTGGTAGGCCCGCGGCACCTGGTAGGCCGGGGTGCCGCCCTTCTGGATCAGCCTCGCGAACATCATGGAGTGGCGGCACTCGTCCGCGATCTCGGTGAGCGCGTAGCGCACATGGTTGCTGGTCAGGGGCTTGTCGTAGATATGCCGCACCAGCAACTGCATCAGGATGATCTCGAACCAGATGCCGAGCGAGGCGAGCGAGGCCGACTCGTGCCGGGCCAGCTCCATCCGCTGCTCATCGGACATCCGCTTCCACAGCGGGGTGCCGTACAGGGACACCAACTCAGGCGGCCAGAACCACTTGCCGTCCTCGAACGGAGCGTCCCAGTCCAGCTCCTTGTCCGGGTCGAAGGAGTGCTTGGCCGAGGACTCGAGCAGGCGTGCGGCGACCTGTTCGCGGTCCCTGAGCGGGCCGAGGGCGTCGCGGAGGAGCGTGATGTCGCGTGGGGTCACCGTGGTCATGGCTCTTATGAGACTGCGCGTCAGTAAAGTCGTCAATCCCTTGTGCGGCACTTGTTGACCCGGTGTCTACCAACGTGTGAGCCTGCCGGAAGACGTCAGACAGACCGTCAGGCGGTCAATCCGGCATGCCTGGCGGTCGACGGACTGTGAAGGAGCTGTTCGTGCCGACACGTGACTTCTACACCAACACCCCTGACGATATGGCCTGGTCCGTACCCGCGTCCGGTTCCGCCCGCTTCACCTGGGAGTACGACGACGGCCGCGACCGCCTGCTCGCCCTGTACCAGAAGGGCAAGGACAAGCAGTGGGACGGCGCCAAGCGGATCGACTGGGACCTGGAGGTGGACCCGTACGACCCGCTCGGCACCCCGGACGAGGCCCTCAGCCTCTACGGCACCCGCTACTGGCCGAAAATGACCGAGAAGGACAAGGGCGAGCTGCGGCGCAACTACACCGCCTGGCAGTTCAGCCAGTTCCTGCACGGCGAGCAGGGTGCGATGGTCTGCGCGGCGCGGATCGTGGAGTCCGCCCCCGACCTCGACGCCAAGTTCTACTCCGCCACCCAGACCATGGACGAGGCCAGGCACGCGGAGATCTACGGACGGTTCCTGCACGAGAAGATCGGGATGCTCTACCCGATCAACGACAACCTCCAGGCTCTGCTCGGCGACACCCTCCGCGACTCGCGATGGGATATGCCGTACCTGGGCATGCAGGTGCTCATCGAGGGTCTGGCGCTGGCCGCGTTCGGCATGATCCGCGACACGACGGACAAGCCGCTGCCCAAGCAGATCCTGGCGTATGTGATGCAGGACGAGGCCCGGCATGTCGCCTTCGGGCGGATGGCGCTGCGCGACTACTACAAGCAGTTCACGGACGCGGAGCTGCGGGAGCGCGAGGAGTTCGTCATCGAGGGCTGCTATCTGATGCGGGACCGCATCAGGGGCCTTGAGGTGCTGGAGGACTTCGGCATCCCGCGCAAGGAGGCGGAGGAGTACACCGAGCAGTCGGAGTTCCTGCACCTCTTCAGGAAGCTGCTCTTCAGCCGGATCGTGCCCTGTGTGAAGGACATCGGGCTCTGGGGGGAGCGGCTGCAGCGGGCATACGTGGACATGGGTGTGTTCGAGCTCGGCGACTCGAACCTCGATCTGCTGATGAGCCAGGACGAGCAGGTCGCGGAGGAGCTGGACAAGGAGCGCTTCGCCGCGGAGGAGGCGGCGCGGGTGGCGGAGGTGGAGCAGGCGATCGCGGAGGGCGGGAACTGATCGAGGCGTTTCACGGCGGGCGCCGCGACCGGCCGGGGGGCCGGAATGCGGGAGCGGGCCGAAGGGCTGCCCACGGCGGCACGGCGACCAGGTGTCTTGCCGCCGCCCGCAGCGGTGCCCAGGGCTCGTCCTCGGCGCTGGACGCATTCGCCGAGCCGGATGGCATTCACACGATTGGCTGATGTCTGGCGAAAGCGTCTGGGTACGCTGGACGTATCCAGACAGACTCCACCGTATGGGAGCAATCATGAGCGCCGCGCGCGAGTACGGGCTGGACGAGGAGTACACCTGGCCGCGTCCACCCGTGGGCGGGTGGACGGCGGACGACCTGGACCGGCTTCCGAATCTCCCTCCACATACGGAGCTGATCGACGGGAGCCTCGTCCTCGTCAGTCCGCAGACCCGATTCCACACGCTCGCCATGCGTCTGTTCGAGAACGCGCTTGTGCGGCAGGCTCCGGATCATCTGGAAGCCATGCGGGAGATGGCGGTAAGACTCGACAACCGGAACCGCCCCGAGCCCGATGTCCTCGTGGTCCCCATCGACGCGGATACCGGCCCCCGGCAAACCTGGTTCAAGCCGGAGGACGTCGTCCTCGCGGTCGAGGTCGTATCCGACGATTCCGTCGAGCGTGACCGCGAGGTCAAGCCACGGAAGTACGCACGCGCGGGCGTCCCGCACTACTGGCGGGTCGAGGAGTGCGACGGACTGCCCGTGGTGCATGTCTACGAACTCGACCCCGCGACGGTGTCATACGGCCTGACCGGAATTCACCACAAGCAGCTCACGCTCGACCGGCCCTTCCCGATCGATATCGACCTGACGGCCATCGGCAGGCGTGGAAGCGTCTGACGCCGACCACATTCCTCCGCTACCGGACTACGTCCCGCCCGCCTTCAGCGCCGCCTCGATCACCACTCGCGCGATCGGCGCCGCGTCGCCGCCCCCGCTGATGTCGTCGCGGTTCGCCTCCGCGTCCTCGACCACCACCGCCAGCGCGACCGCCGGGCGGATCGCGTCCCGCTTCTGGGCCCAGGCGATGAACCAGGCGTACGGCACACCGGCGTTGGCCACACCGTGCTGGGCCGTGCCCGTCTTGCCGCCCACCCGGACCCCGCGGATCGCGGCGTGCCGACCTCCGCCCTTCTCGACGGCCTGGATCATCAGGCGCTGGAGGATCTGCGCGGTGACCGGGTTCATCGGGCGCTGGTAGGTGCGGGGGAGCGCGGTGCGCACGGTCCGGCCGGAGCGGGTCGTGGTGCGGTCCACCAGGTAAGGGCGGACGAGCTCGCCACCGTTGGCGACCGCCGCCGCGACCATCGCCATCTGGAGCGGGGTCGCGGCGGTGTCGAACTGGCCGATGGAGGACAGGGCGAGCTGGTCCGGGCCCATCTCGCGGTCGAAGGTGGAGGCGGCGACCCGGGCGGGGATCCGCAGGCCCGTGTCGTTGAAGCCGAATTTCTCCGCCGTCTCCCGCATTCGGCGCAGGCCCACCTTCACCCCGAGATGCGCCATCACCGTGTTGCAGGAGTAGCGGAGCGCGTACGACAGCGAGGCGCGGTCGCAGCGCGGCACCCGGTTCGGCAGGCGGGTGCGGGTACCGGGGAGGATGTACGGGTCGCGGGCGTCCGTGGGGGCGTTCGGGTCGGTGACGATCCTGGCGTCCAGCGCTGCGGCGGCCGTCACGATCTTGAACGCCGAACCCGGGGGATAGGTCTGCCGGATCGCCCGGTTGAGCATCGGGCGGTGGGGTGAGGAGTTCAGCCGCCGCCAGGCGGCGACCACCGCCGGGCTGTTCCCGGACAGCACGGCGGGATCGTACGAGGGGCTACTGACCAGCGCCAGAATCCTGCCTGTCGACGGTTCCAGCGCTGCGACGGCCCCGCGCCGCCCGGCGAGCGCCTGGTACGCCGCCCGCTGCACGGATGCCCGGATCGTGGTGACGACCCGGCCACCGGGCTGCCGCGAGCGGGTGAGATCGTTCCACAGCGGGAGTGGGGCGAGTATCGGATCCGTTCCCGCCAGGGTCTCGTCCTCGGTGTGTTCGAGGAGGGTGGTGCCGTACAGCTGGGAGGAGTAGCCGGTGATGGGCGCGTACAGCGGGCCGTCGCGGTAGGTGCGCTCGTAACGCAACTGCTGGCGGGTGTCCCTGCTGCCGGTGACCGGCCGGGCTCCGACGACGATGTCACCGCGCGGATCGGCGTATCGGGCGATGAGAGGACGGCGGTTGGCCGGGTTCTCACGCAGTTCGCCGGCCTGGAGCAGCTGGAGCCGTACGACGTTCACCAGCAGCGCGGCCAGCAGCACCAGGCACAGGGTCGCGGCGCGCCGGATATAGCGGGTCACCGGCCGCTCCCAGGGGCCGCGCTCATCTCGACCAGGGTGGCGGTGCCGGTGTCGCCGTCGGGGAGCTGGGCGCGGGCCGAGTCGCTGACCCGGATCAGCAGGGCCACGATGATCCAGTTGGTGACAACCGACGAACCGCCCTGTGCGAGGAACGGCATGGCCATTCCGGTGAGCGGGATCAATCCGGTCACCCCGCCCGCGATGACGAAGACCTGGATGGCGATGATCGAGGCGAGCCCGATGGCGAGCAGTCGCCCGAAGGAGTCGCGCAGGGCGAGCCCGGCGCGGTAGCCGCGGGCCACCAGCAGCCCGTAGAGCAGGATCAGCGCGCTCAGCCCGATCAGCCCCAGTTCCTCGCCCGCCGTCGCCAGGATGAAGTCGGACTTGGCGGCGAATCCGATCAGGGTCGAGTGCCCCGCGCCGAGCCCGGTGCCCTGCATCCCCCCTGCCGCGAACGAGAACAGCGACTGGGCCAGCTGACTCGGCCCCAGGCCCGCGTCGATGGAGGCGAACGGGGTCAGCCAGTCCTGGACCCGTACGCGCACATGCGGTTCGAGCACGCCGACGGCGAAGGCCCCCACCCCGGCGAGCGGCAGGCCCACCGCGATCCAGCCGGTGCGTCCGGTCGCGACGTACAGCATGATCACGAAGAGCCCGAAGAACAGCGACGAGGTGCCGAGGTCGCGTTCCAGCGCCAGCACGGCGACGCTGAGCAGCCAGATGGTGACGATGGGGCCGAGCACCCGACCGGTGGGGAACTGGACTCCCCAGACGCGGCGCCCGGTGTAGGCGAGCGCGTTGCGGTTGGCGGCGAGATACGCGGCGAAGAACACCGCGAGCAGGATCTTCGCGAACTCACCCGGCTGGAAAGAGAATCCGCCGAACCGGATCCAGATCCGGGCCCCGTTCACGGGCGGGAAGAGGATCGGCAGCATCATCAGGGCCAGGGCGGCGGCTACCGAGACATACGCGTAGCGCTGGAGCAACCGGTGGTCGCGCAGCGCCAGCACCACCCCGATGAAGAGGGCCACTCCCAGCGTCGACCACACCAACTGGGCGGGGGCGGCCCGGTCGCCGGGGGTCTCCAGGTCGAGTCGGTAGATCAGGACCAGGCCGAGGCCGTTGAGGAGGACCGCGATCGGCAGCAGCAGGGGGTCCGCGTACGGGGCCCGGAAGCGCACGGCGAGATGGGCGGACAGCGCCGGCAGGCCGAGTCCGGCACCATAGGCGGCGGCGTCGGGCGGGATGGCTCCGGAACGGGTGATGCCGACGGTCGCGTAGCCGTAGACGCAGATGAGGACGGCGCTGACGAGGAGCGAGAGCTCGACCCCGCGCTGTTTCGGCAGCCGGAGTGCGGGCGGTGCGGGCGGGGGAGCGTCCGCTGCCGGTGCGGTCATGACCGGCAACGTAGCAAGCGGGGGTGTTATGTCCCCTTATCCGGGGACCCAGGGGTGTCGCGTCTCGGGGTGCCGTGGCCGGTGGCGTCGTGGTCCGGGCCCTTGTCAACGGGCTTGTGGGCGGGGTCGTCATGGTCGGCGGGCCGGGGGTCGGTGTGCGGGTGGCCGGTGTGCTGGTGGTTGACGTCCCCGTGGCCGGCGTGTGCGTACTCCGGCAGGGTCAGCCGGGCGATCGCCCCGCCCTCCGGCGCGTTGGCGAACACCAGCTCCGCGCCGATCACCGCCGCCTGCCCCAAGGCGATGGTGAGCCCCAGACCGTGGCCCTTGCCGCCCGATTCCGTACGGAACCGCTGGGGGCCGCGTTCCAGCAGATACCCCGGATAGCCGGTGCCGTGGTCCCGTACCGTCACCACCGGGCCGTCGATCGTCACCGTCACCGGACGGGCGCCATGCTCATGGGCGTTGGCGATCAGGTTGGCCAGCACCCGTTCAAGCCGCCGCTGGTCCGTCTCCACCCGCACCCGCGCCGGGCCGCCGATGTTCAGCTCCGTCTCACAGCCCGTGCTGCGTACGGCCCGTACGACCCGCTCGGTGAGCGGGACGAGTTCATGGATGTCCATGTCCACGGTCTCGCCGCCCGTGTCGAGCCGGGAGATCTCCAGCAGGTCCTCGGTCAGCGCCCGCATGGTGCGCACCCGGTCCTGGACCAGTTCCGAAGGCCGACCGGGCGGAAGCAGCTCGGCGGCGGCGGACAGGCCCGTCAGCGGGGTGCGCAGCTCGTGAGCCACATCGGCGGTGAATCGCTGTTCGTTGAGGAGTTTGTCCTGGAGCGTGGACGCCATGGTGTCCAGCGCCCCGGAGACCGTGGCGACTTCGTCTTCGCGGCGGGACGGGTCCTTGGTGCGGGGGTCGTTGACCCGGGCGTCCAGGTCGCCCGCGCTGATCCGCCGGGCGACCTGCGCGGTGAGATGGAGTCTGCGGCTCACCCGGGTCACCGCGAACGCGCCCACGAGCAGGGTCGCCGCGATCGCCAGCACGGAGGAGCCGAGGATGGCCCGGTCGAGATCGCTGATGGTCTCGGAGCTGGCCGAGTAGTCGACCCGTACGGCGACGACCTCGTCGTCGGCGGGGCCCGCGGCCCACATGGTGGGGCGGCCCCGGAAGTCGGAGACGACCGTGCCGCGCTGACCGGAGAGGGCGAGGGCGCGCAGCCGTTCCGGGAGCCCTGGCGGGTCGAGGGCACCGTAGTCGCCGAGCGGCTCGCCCATCTCGTACGCGTGGGTGACCTCTTCGAGCCGGATGAGGGCCTTCTGGCGCGCGTCCTCGACCGTCTCGCGGGTCACGGACGCATGGACGAGTGCGCCGAGCAGCGCGGCGAGCGCGCAGCACATCACGGTGATGAAGAGCGCCGCCTTCCAGGTCAGCGTCGCCGTCCACGAGGGCAGCCGCAGTCGCAGCCGGGGTCGGCCCTTGCGGGGGGCCGTCACCGGGTGGCCCCGGAGGTCGGGGCCGGGCTGGGGGCCACGGACGGGGCCGGGGCCGCGGTCGGGGTCACGGACGGGTCCGGAGTCCGCGGTGGCGGTGGTGCGGGTGCGGTGGGCGAAGAGGCCGCGGATGCGGTCGGTTTGATCCGGATGATCTCGTCGCGGGTCGGCAGGATCACGCGCTGCCGCTCGTCCCAGGACCAGGCCGTGCGGTACTCGTACCCGGGGATGCCCGCGGACACGGCACGGGTGATCAGGTCCCGTCCTGCCAGCTCCACCCCGACGATCGCGTCCGAGTACGTCATGACCCGCGTCAATCCGGCGTCCTTGTCCGGGAGATAGACGCGGATCGCGGTCTGCTGACCGGGCATCCTGATGGCGACGATCAGTTCGTCCTTCCCGTCGCCGGTGAGATCGTGGTAGTAGGGCTGCAGTACGGGGCAGCTCTTCGGCTGTGTGCCGCAGGCACGGATCTGATCGGCGGTCTTCTGGTAAAGCCCGTCGGCCCCGGTGATCTGCTCCGGGTTCGCCGCCACATCCGCCTGGACCACCTTCACCGGGCTCACGGCGCGTACGTCGCCGTCCGGCACCTTGACACTGGGGATTCGGGCGGTGTCGCTCTCGCCGTAGTCGAACGGGGGAGCGGAGATGGCGGGGAGATCGGGCCACAGCCGCTGGGGCCCCTCCGCGGTCGGGGTCGCGCCCGCGCTCTTCAGACCGCCCGCGTCCCCGCACCCGGCGAGCAGCGCCACGCCCGCCGCGGCGATGAGCGCGGCGCGGACGGTGGTGCGGCACGGTTTCACGGGCTGGCTCCTCGCCGGTCGATCTTCCGGACACAGTATGCGGAGGCATCGGGTGTCGGGTGGTTTGGCGGCATATGCGAAGTCTCGAGGGTAGCCATCCGCCATTGCGGTGAACCATCGGTCGTGTAACGGCGACGGCAACGTCGGCGGGGGCGGCGATGTCAGCAGTGCCAGTGCCAGTGCCAGTGCCAGTGCCAGTGCCGGTGCCGGTGGCGGCAACGGCGAGCCGGTGCTCAGCCCCGGCCCGCCAGAGCCCTTCTGCACAGTGTCAGCAGCCGTTCGTCCTGCTCGATGTCATGCGTCCCCGAACCGCCGTCGAGCACGTTGTGCCGCCGCGGGCGGCACAGTTCCGCACGCAGCAGCGGCACCGCAGGTCCGGCCGCAGGACCCATCTCGGTCAGGCACTCGGCGACCTCGACACGGCCGTATCGGTTCTCCTCCCAGGCCGCGGCCAGGGCGGGAAGGGAGTCCCGTGCCTCCCCCGTGACCCGCCACAGGGCCATCGCCGCGTCCATCCGGAGCCAGCGCTCACGGGCGGCGAGCAGCGCCCGCAGCGCGGGCGCCGCGGTCGCGGCGCGCGGACCGAGGCAGCCCAGCGCCGACGCCGCCGAGCGGCGCTCGTGCGGGCCGTCCGCCGCGAGCAGGTCCAGCAGCAGGGCCAGCACGGCAGCGGCGTCCGCGTCGCCGGAGACCGCCCACAGCGCCCGCGCCGCCGCCGTGGCCACCGACGGGTTCGCGCTACCCAGCAGCGCACGCAGTTCCGGTGCCGCCGGCAACGCCGCAGGCCCGAAGGCGGCGAGCGTCCGCAAGGCGGTCTCCAGAACCGAATCCATCACCCATGCGCCGTCGCGGGCCGATGCGCCCCGCAGCACCCTGAGCACCTCGGGCAGTGCCTCGGCCGCGCGCAGCGCCCCCAGCGCGGGCAGCAAGGGGCAGGCCAGGTCGAAGAGGGTCTCGTCGAGCTCGACCCGGGCGAGCCTGCGCCGCAGCAGCGGTACCAGTGGCGCCGCCGCCGCACCCAGGTAGGGCACCGCGAACGCCGCGTCGCGGGGCAGCTCGGGTTCCTCGAGGGCCGCCGCCAGGGCCGGTACGGCGCGCGGATCGCCCAGCCGGGTCAGCGCGATCAGCGCACGGTCCTCGCCCGCCTCCTCGCGCACGGCCGCATCGGCACTGTCCCGCGCGAGTCGCGCGGCCAGTGCGTCCGCCGCGGGCAGTGCCAGTGCGGACAGGCTCTCCAGCAGGCTGGCCGCGGCCGCCCGCAGCCGGGGTTCCGGGTGGCCGAGCTGGGCTCCGACGCAGCGCACCAGTTCGTCGTAGGGGCCGCGCCAGGTCCGGATCAGACCGTGGCACATCCATACCGCGTCCGTGCGCTGCGCCGGATCGCCGCTGCTCAGCCGTCCGACGAGCAGGGCGATCCGCTCATCGACCCGGTCGCCGAGTGCCGCATAGAGGGTGTACAGCAACTCGTCGGCCCCGGTGTGGGGCTCTGCGTCGCCGTCGGCGGTGCGATCCGGTTCGGTCGGTTGCCGTGGGCCGGTCTCCCCTAGGGGTTTCGCGCTTGTGCCGGTCTCCTGTGCACCGGGTGCGTCGGCCGCCCGTGCCCCGCCCTCCCGTGCGGGGGTTTCCGCCGCGACCGCATCGGCTCCGGCTTCGCTTCCGTCGGCCGTCCTGACGCCTCTCTCGCTCGCGCCGCCCTCTCCCACGGCCGACTCCCGTAGCAGCGCTGTCGCCGTCGCGGTCGCGTCGGGCGGCAGGCTGCCGGGAGCGCACCGCGCCAGCTGGGTCAGCGCGGCGAGTCGCAGCTCTGCCGGGTGAGCCGGGTCCAGCAGCCCGGTCAGCCACCGCACGGCCTCGGTGTGCAGCTCCGCATGCCGCAGGGCGATCCGCCCGACCGCTTCCACGAGCGCGAGCCGCACATCCGCGTCCCACTCGGCGTCCAGCCGCGCCCGTAACAACGTCAGCACCCTTGCGGGCTCGTGATGCAGCATCGCCAGCGCGCAGGGCACGGTCAGGCGCACCCCGGGGTCGTCGTCCGCGAGCAGGCCTATGAAGACCTCGGCCCCCGAGGCCACCGCCGCCGCGGCCATCGCGTAGTTGGCGGCTTCCTCGAACTCCTCGCCAGGGGCCCCGGGTTCGGGCTCGTCGTCGCCGTCGAGCTCGATACCGCCGATGCTGGTCAGCAACTCGACGACCGCTCCCCGGTCCTGTACCCCGGGGCTTGCGGCCAGCTCCAGCAGGAACGGGATGGCGGCCAGCGTCGAGTCGTACACCTCGCCTTGGTGGTGCACCGCGGAGTACATCGCGTCGAGGGGGGGCGCGCGCGCCGCCGCCCACCCCCACGCCCCACACCGGCCCCCAACGGGGGCCGCCGACGCGCGGGCCGCGCCCCGGCCCCGCTCTCGCCACACGAG
>NZ_JBHXFA010000116.1:7877-8222 GCF_042724175.1 Streptomyces sp. NPDC127084 | reverse complement strand
CGCGTGGGGGGGCCCGCGGGTTGCCTCGGGGGGGGCGCCGCCCCCCGCCCCCCCCCGGAACCCGCGACGCGAGTCCGCGCAGCAGTCCGGGGACGTCATCCGCGGGACCGTGCGCATGCCCGAGTGACGACCAGTCGACCTCGTCGATACCCGTGAACACGCCGTTGCCTCCCACATGCCAGGTGCCTGGGGAGAGTGTGCACCACGGGGGCCACGCCGAGGACTCCGAAAACCGGCACGCCATCGTGGCTTTCCGGCCTGCTGTCCGGGCCTGCCGCCCGCCCGGACCCGCCGGTCGCGACGCGTGCCCCCGCCCCCTGCCCCCGCCCCCCCCCGCGCTCTCCC
>NZ_JBHXFA010000116.1:800-7867 GCF_042724175.1 Streptomyces sp. NPDC127084 | reverse complement strand
CGCGGTCGCGGGCGCGGGGCCGGCGGCGGGGGGGCGGCCCGCGGGCCCCGCGGCCGCGCCGCCCGGCGGGGGCGGGCGGCCGGCGGCCCCCCCCCCCCCCCGCGACTGCGATCAGCGCATGTTGTCGCCCCAGCCGCCCTGGAGCATCGTCTGGAAGGCCCACTTCCCGTCGCGCCTGATCAGGATGTCCGCGTAGCGCAACCGCTGCTCGGTGCCGTCCATGGTCATGACGGAGTCGGTGAAGACCACCGCCATCGCCGCCGTGAGGAACACGGGTGTGCGGGTCGACGTGAAGGTGATGTCCTGCGAACCCTCTCCCATCACCTGGCTCATGGCGGCGGTGAACTGCTCCCGGCCCCATTGGGCGCTGACGCCCTGACCGGCGGAGTCATCGCTGACCAGATTGAGCGGGAAGACCGCCATCTCGGCCATCCGCTCTATGTCCCGACGGCCGCTGGCCGCGTCGTACTCCGCGAACCACTCCTCGATGCCCGCGAGCTCATCGGCTGTCGGGGTGTAGCCGGTCTCGGGAAGCTGGATCATCGATGGATTCCTCTCGTCAAGTTTGACTACGTGTGCGGAACCGTACTGCTCGCAAGGGCAAGTAGTCAAACTTGATTAATGGCGGGAGTGGAGAAATCACGAGGATCCGTGGGGGATCAGATCGGTAGGTCGTCCCTGATCCGCAGGACGGTCGACACCGTGTGCCGAGTGGTCCCCCGCTCCACCTCCGCCGTCAGTCCCTCCGCCACTGCCCGGTACGGCACCTCACCCACCCCGATCGCGGTCGCCGTCGAGGTGGCTCCCGTCGCACCTTCTTCCGTCGCACCTTCTTCCGCCGGGCCGACCGCCCCGGCCGCGTGGACCGTGTGCGCGGCCAGCACCGCCCCCACCGTGCCCCGCAGAGCGGGCGGAAGCGGGCCGGACACCACGGGCGTGTCGTCGTCCGGCAGTACGAGCACCAGCGCGCTGGGGCGCTCCCGCGTACCGGTGAAACCGATCACGGCGGCGTCCTGGACTGCCGTGTGCCGCAGCTTGCGCCAGTCCCGGGCGCCCGGCCGGTAGGGCCCGGTGAGCCGTTTGACCACCAGCCCTTCGATCCCGCTCGCGACGAGGGTCTCGTACCAGGTCGCAGCGGTCCGCGGGTCAGTGGTCATCGGCACCGGCTGGAGCGGTGGGCCCAGCGGCCCGACAAGGTCGACAAGGCGTTCCCTGCGATGTGCGTACGGAGTAGGGCGCAGGTCCTCGCCGCCGGTCGCGAGCAGGTCGAAGGCGGCATACGAGGCGGGCAGCCGGCGTGCGAGAAGCCCCGCCCGGGATGCCGTGGCGGCAGCCCGGCGCTGTACGGCGGCGAAGTCGATCCGTCCCCCGTTCCAGACCACCGCCTCGCCGTCCAGGACCGTGCCGTCGGGCAGCGCGCGGGCGGCCGTCGCCAGGTCGGGGAAGGCGGCTGTCACGATCCGCCCCGAGCGGGCCTGGAGGGTGACCTCGCCGCCCGAGACGAAGACCAGGACGCGATGGCCGTCGAACTTCGGTTCGTACGCGAGCCCTTCGCCGCGCGGCAGCCTTGCCACCGACTCGGCGAGCGCCACCTTCAGCGGTGGCCTGAGCGTGCCTGCCCCTTCCCGTGCGGTGCGGGTGTTCACGGCAGGCCGCCCGCATGCTCGGGATCGAACAGCGGCGCCAGCAGATCCCCGTACCGTTCGAGCCGCACCGCGATGTCGTCCAGTTCGAACACCAGCTCATCGGGGGAGTCGCACTCTTCGATCTCCTCCCAGGTCACGGGGGTGGAAACGGTGGGCGCGGGCCGGGCGCGCAGTGTGTACGGCGTCGCCGTGGTCTTGGCGGCGGCGTTCTGGCTGTGGTCGACGAACACCTTCCCGGGGCGCAGCGCCCGAGCCATCCGGTGCACCACGAGGCCGCCGAGCTCCGCCTCCGCCTCGACGGCAAGGGATTTCGCGTAGGCCGACACCTCGGCGGACGGCGTCGGTTCAAGCGGTACCAGCAGGTGCAGGCCCTTGGAGCCGGAGGTCTTCGCGTAGGCGGCCAGGCCGTCCGCGCCGAGCCGTCCCCGCAGCCACAGGGCCACCTCGCAGCAGTCGACCACGGTGGCCGGAGCGCCGGGGTCCAGATCGAAGACCATCCGGTCGGCCCTGGCGGGTTCCTCCACCCGCCACTGCGGAGTGTGAAATTCCACCACGAGATTCGCCGCCCAGATCAGCCCGGCCAGATTCGCCACGACCACCTGTTCGCCCCGTTCGCGCGAGGAGCGGGGCACCTCGGCGACGCGCACCCAGGAAGGGGTGCCGGGCGGCGGGTTCTTGGTGAAGAACCGCTGGCCGTCCGGGCCGTCCGGGTAGCGCAGGAACGACAGCGGGCGATCCCTCAGGTGTGCGAGGAGCGGCTCGGCGGTGATGGCGTAGTAATGCAGCAGCTCCCCCTTGGTGGTTCCGGTCGCCGGATAGATGACCTTCTCCAGGTTGCTGAGCGCCAGGCGCCGCCCCTCCACCTCTGTGATGGGCGTCATACGATGAGAATCCCATACATGTATCTCAACACTCTGAATTCCATATGAAAGGGATGGCACGTGCGATCCATCTGGAACGGCGCGATCTCCTTCGGGCTGGTCAGCATCCCGATCAAGCTGGTGAACGCAACCGAGAACCGCTCGGTCTCCTTCCGGCAGATCCACACCACTGACGGAGGGCGGATCCGCTACCGCAAGGTCTGCGAGCTGGAGGACGAGGAGATCCCGACGGCGGAGATCGGCAAGGCGTACGAGGACGCCGACGGGACGATGATCCCGATCACGGACGAGGACCTCGCCTCGCTGCCGCTGCCGACCGCGAAGACGATCGACATCGTGGCGTTCGTGCCCGCGGACCAGATCGACCCGCTCCAGATGGACACGGCGTACTACCTCTCCGCGAACGGGGTCCCGGCGGCCAAGCCCTACACGCTGCTGCGCGAGGCGCTCAAACGGAGCAAGAAGGTGGCGGTGGCCAAATTCGCGCTCAGGGGGCGGGAGCGGCTGGGCATGCTGAGGGTCGTCGGCGATGTGATCGCCATGCACGGGCTGCTCTGGCCGGACGAGATCCGGCAGCCCGAGGGCGTGGCCCCGGAGACCGAGGTGACGATCCGCGACGCCGAGCTCGACCTCGCGGACGCCCTCATGGCCACGCTCGGCGAAGTCGAGCTCGGCTCGCTGCACGACGACTACCGGGCGGCGGTCGAGGAGCTGATCGCAGCCAAGGCGGAGGGCGTGGAGCTGGAGCCGGAACGCGGTCCGGCCGCCGCCGGCGGCAAGGTCATCGACCTGATGGCCGCGTTGGAGAGCAGCGTCCGGGCGGCGAAGGAGGCGCGCGGCGGCGAAGCGGAGGCGGCCGGCGGGGAGGTCACGGAGCTGAGGTCCCGTAAGGAAGCCGCGAAGCCGGGCCCGAAGGCGGCCAAGACCACGCCCAAGGAGACAGGCGGCAAGAAGTCCACGGCCACGTCCGCGGCGAAGAAGGCCGCCGCGTCACCGTCGACGAAGTCCACCGCCGCCAAGAAGGCGTCGGGGGCGAAATCCTCGACCGCGAAGTCCACGGCCAAGAAGTCCACGGCCAAGAAGGCGACGCCCAGGAAGAAGGCCTCCTGACGGCGGGCCGGTCCCGGCTCGGCGTCCGTGGGCACGCAGATCACACGGATCGCACAGCCGGATGGGCAGAGCGGGGCTGTCGGCGATCAGGCGAACGCATCCGCAGCCGAGACGGCGAAGGCGCCGCCTCGTCGACGCGTGCCGCCGCTCCGGCCAGTGCGGGCAGTGCGGGCAGTCCGGTCAGTGGCTTCGGCGCCCTCAGGACGGGAGCGGTTCGACGCTCACCGTATGGTCCGGCGCCTCAGGCGCCATGAACCCCAGCAGCTCCGCCCCCTCCTGCTCCAGCGCCTTGCGGGACGCCCGTGGCAATCGCCCGAACGGCTCAAGGACGAGGGTCGCCGTGCCGCGCTCTCGGGTGACCCGCCACATACCCGCCACGAACCCATCGACCAGGAACGTCGCCCGGATGATGCCGTTGCGGGTGAAGATCGCCGACCGCCGCCGTTCGTCCAGGATGCGGGAGCGGTCGTCGTGCGCGAGCAGCACGTTGTCGAACTCCGGCAGAAACCGCACCGGTGCCTCGGTGTCGGGATCGGGCAGCGGCGCGTCCGGCAGATCGAACAGTTCCCGCCCGTCCTCGTCCCGGAGAGCCCGCAGCCGCGAGCCCAGCCGGTCGACCACCTCGCGCAGCCGGGTCAGCCCGGACCACATCTGGATGTCCTTGACCGATGCCGGGCCGTACGCACGCAGATAGCGCAGCACCAGGTCGTCCACCGTCGCTCCGGTGCCCAGCGGCCGACCCAGCCAGGACTCCGCCGTCGCGTACCGGGTCAGACCGCCGACGCCCCAGATGCCGCGCGGCGGCACCTGCACCAGCGGGAGCTGCCCGCGGGCCGCGTTCGCCAGCCCGTCGGGATCGCGCTCCGGCCAGCGCGCGGCCAGCGCCGCTCCCAGTTCCTTGGTGGTCAGCGGCTCATCGGCCAGCGCCTCCCGGACAGCCGCGTCCAGGTCGTCGGGTGCCAGGTCCGCGACCGCCTTGGCGAACCTCGCCACACCGCGTACCTGCCGGTCCAGCACGGGCTGCACCAGCGGGCGCAGCGCCAGGCAGTCATCGGCGGTGACCAGATGGACGGTGGCTCGCAGCAGAGCGACACGGACCGCTGCCCGCCCGGTGAGCAACTCGGCGAGTTCCTCGTGGCGGAAGCCGGTCAGCCGGGTCCACAGGCCCACATAGGGCGGCGCGGGCGCCTGGGCCTGCATACCGACGAGTCGGGCGATCGCCTCCGCCGCCGTCAGCGGATGCCGGCGCAGCAGCAACTGGCGTTCCAGCAGCGCGCGGTTCAGGGCGCGTGGGCCGAGCGTGGTCATGGGACGCCCCCTGTGGCGGTGCCTGGAGTGCCGTGAGACGCGGCGGAGGACATGCGGTGCGCCCCCCACTCTGCCCTGTTCCGCTCGCGGGTGCCTGGAGCGCGTCTCGAATCGGCCTCCGACCAGCGCTCGCCACGCCCGCGTATTCCTTTAAGTACTCCAGGCATATTCGAGTGGGGCTCCAACCGCGCTGGCTATACCGAGTGATGACCACCTGTCAGCACGAGGAGTGAGACGTGACCTCCACCAACATCCGGCCGACGGACACCGACAGCGAGTCTCCGCCTCCGGCCGAAGCCGTCGCGGTGCAGCCCTCCGGGGCGGGGGTTTCGCCCGCCCCGGACAAGCGCCGCTGGGCGGCGTTCGTCATCATGACCGTCGCCACGTTCCTCGACATGCTCGACGGCAGCATCGTCAACGTGGCCATCCCGACCATCCAGCACGACCTCGGCGCCAGCTACGGCGCCGTCCAGTGGATCACCGCCGGCTATGTCATGGCGTTCGCCCTGATGCTGATCACCGGCGGTCGACTCGGTGACATCTACGGCCGCAGGAAGATGTTCCTGCTCGGTGTCGCGGGCTTCACCATCGCATCCCTGCTCTGCGGTATCGCCATGAACCCCGAGATGCTCATCGCGTCCCGGCTGCTGCAAGGCGCCGCGGCGGGCATCATGGTGCCGCAGGTGCTCTCCATCATCCACGTGACCTTCCCGGACAACGAGAAGGGCACGGTCTTCGCCGTCCACGGCACCGTCGGCGGTATCGCCGCCACCGTCGCCCCGCTCATCGGCGGTGTGATCGTCGCGGCCAACATCTTCGGCTGGGACTGGCGTCCGATCTTCCTGGTGAACGTGCCGCTGGGCGTCGTCGGGTTCTTCCTCGGCCTCAAGTACATCCCCGAGTCCAAGGCGCCGCACGCGCTCCGTGTCGACCTCCCCGGTGTCTTCCTCGCCACCCTCGGTCTGCTGCTGCTGCTCACCCCGCTGACCTTCGGCCGTGAGCTCGGCTGGCCGGCGTGGGCCTTCGTCTCCATGGTCGCCGGGATCGCGGTGCTCATCGCTTTCGTGGCGTACGAGCGCCGCAGGAGCCTGACGAACGGTTCGCCGCTGGTGGCGCTCAACCTGTTCAAGGCACGCAGCTTCAGCTCGGCACTCGGACTGATGCTGGCCTGCTTCACCTTCACCGGCATGTTCATGCTGGCCCTGTACATGTACATGCAGCTCGGTCTCGGCTGGAGCGCGCTGCGCGCCGGTGTGACCCTGCTGGCCTTCGCGTTCGGTGCGTTCATCACGGCCTCCGCCTCGGTGATCGCGCTGGTCCCGAAGTTCGGCCGCACTGTGGTGCAGGCGGGTGCGGTGGGCATCGCCCTCGGTCTCGGCCTGTTCCTGTGGATCAACGGCAGCAGCGACGGGGATATCACCAGCTGGAACATCGTCCCCGCCCTGTTCGTCATCGGTCTGGGCTTCGGTGCCGCCGCCACCCCGATCTCCCTGTTCGGCCTCAAGGACGTGCCGCACGAGGACGCGGGATCGGCGTCCGGGCTCATCAACACCATGCAGCAGCTCGGCTTCACCATCGGTATCGCCGTCGTCTCGCTGTCCTTCTTCGCCCCGCTGGGCTCCGCCGCGACGAGCAGCGCGGACGAGTTGGCACCCAAGCTGCGCCAGGAGCTGGTCGCGGCCGGTGTCCCGGCCGAGCAGCTCGGCGCCGCCACCACGGCCTACCAGCACTGCGTCAACGAGCGCTTCGGCGGGGAGAACGCCTCGACCGAGCCGGCGGACTGCGTGGCACCGGCCGTCCGTGGTAACGAGAAGGCCGTCGCCGTGGTGCGGTCCTACGAGCAGCAGGCGGGTGCGCAGACCTTCTCCGGCGCCTTCCAGTTCACGCTGTACACGGGTCTCGGCTTCATCGTCGTCGCCTTCCTCGCGGCGGGCGCGCTGCCCCGCCGGGTGAGCGCACCAGGCCAGGGCTGATCCGAGCGGCGCCGACCGTCCGGCGCTGACCTGACCGGCACTGTTCTGACCGGCCATGTCACCTGGACGAGTCCGGCGACGCGCACCACAACGAGGAGGGCACCGGCCGCGGGCGGCGGGGGCCGCCGCGGGTTGGGGTCGGGGCACCG
>NZ_JBHXFA010000116.1:0-790 GCF_042724175.1 Streptomyces sp. NPDC127084 | reverse complement strand
CTCCCCGCGCGCGCTATATGTACCCCCGGCCGACTCTCGAGTCCCCCGGCCGCCCCCCACCCACACCCGGGGCGCGCCCCCGGACCAGGCGCGCGCCCCCCTCCTCGTTGTGTGCTCGCGTCACCTCAGCCGATGCGGGTGGCCTTGGACTCGACGGCGATGGGGCCGGTCCAGGGGGTGCCGTCCTCCATGTCGATGAAGGCGGTCCCGTTCGTCGTGAAGCTCTTCTTGTTGAAGCTGCCCACGTGGACGGCGTTGATGGAGCCGTGCTCGTTGCCGGACTCGTCACGGTGTGCGTGGTGGGTGATCCAGAAGCTGAACGTCTTCCCGGGGCCCTGCTTCCAGATGCCCGTGCCCTCCAGCGGAGGTGTGGCCGAGCCCGGCTTGTTGACACAGCGGATCCTCTGGTCCGCGGTCACATCGCAGATGATCCAGGAGTACAGCGGCGGGTCCTGAGCGTGGATGGTTATCACCACGTCCCACTTTCCGACCGGGCTCGCCGCCTTGTGAGCCGCGGCGGCGGACACGGAGTGCTCGGCGCTACTGGCAGCGGCGGTGGCGGGAACGGCTGCCGGCACGATCATGGCGAGCAGCACGGCCGCGACCGCCCCTGTGGCGCGGCGGCTGACACGTGTCCGGGTGGTAGCGCTCATCGGTGCGTCTCCTCGGATCAGGCCCGGAATGCGGGCTGTTGGGTGGGCGTAGGGTCGCCGCAGGGGCTAGACACCACGTCCAGGACAGGTGGAGACGTACCGGAAGGACCCGGGCATGCCGGACGGCCGGCCGGGGC
>NZ_JBHXFA010000115.1:0-24851 GCF_042724175.1 Streptomyces sp. NPDC127084 | reverse complement strand
ACTACCAGCAGCTCAACCGCGACCACGCACGACTCAGAGCGCCCGGCGAACGCGCCTTCGCCCAGCTCAAGTCCTGGCGACTGCTACGGCGAGCCCGATGCTCCACCCGCCGCATCAGCACCATCGTCCAAGCCATCCACACACTCCTGACCCGCAACCATTCAGGATGAAAGAGGTTCACTGAACGCCTTCCAGATCGCCTTCGAAGGACGCCTCACCCCCGCCACCAGCCACTGACCTCAACAACCAAGATCAGCCGTTGATTGGACAGACCCGGTCCACGGGGCCGACCTGCCCCACCTGCACGCCTTCACACGATGGCTGGAACGAGACCGCGACGCTGTCAACACCGCACTCACGCTTCCGTACAGCAACGGCCCCCCTGAGGGTGTCAACACCAGGACCAAGCGAATCGCGCGCCAGATGCACGGACGAGCAGGCTTCACCCTGCTTCGCTACCGCATCCTCCTCGGATAGCAGCACGCTCCGTCACCACCGAATGTGAGACAGGGCCGTTGATTGGACAGACCCGAGGCTTACTGCGGGAACTTCCCCTTATCAATCGCATCGAACGCATTCTCCAGATTTTCATACTGAGCAGGAGTCACCCTCAGGTTACCCCTAAAAGGATTGTCCATCTCCGCAGTGACCACGATAAGCAAAGCCACGCTTACGGCAGCCACGCACGAAATTACAACATGTGTCACCTTGGACTCTACCGGCAAAAGAAATATCGTCGCCGTCATGGCGAATGCGCCGAGATACATCACTACCCACAGCATCTCCGGGATAGTCTGGTCAACTTGCCCCAAACGCTCACGGCGGGCATCAAGAAGGGAGCCATAAGAACCCAAAATCTCCCCGTACGCGACATCCTCTTTATTACTTTTCAGGTCGAGTTCATGGAGCGTATGAAGGAATCCATTCAAATTTGATCGACACAGTTCCACCGGAGAATCTTCTTGAGCCTGAGCGGACCACTCTCGATCCACAACGCAACGAACGTATGATCTAATCTCCGACCGCACGGCTGCACCCCCTGGATCCCGCAGCGCTTCCGTGAGTCCGTACATATGGGAAAGTTCATTTGCCTCAACTTGCGCGGTCGCGAAGCCGTGCGAGTAATTCTCATAGGCTGCGACGGTAATCAAGGCAAGTAGAAGCCCAAAGAAGACGATTACCGCATTGGAGAATACAGAGCAAATATATCCCCAATGCGGCTCACCCTCGAAGAATCGACGCAGGTATTTTCGCGTAAGTAGTGTCCCTGTCGCACCGATAGCCAAAAATGCGAGAATGAACACGAGGCTCGAAATCCATACAGGCGCATCATAGAAAAAATCCGGCATTGTTGACCTTAGCGAATATAAGCTCAGCATGCAGCAACCTGCATGTTTGGCTTGCGAGAACTTCCCAATGACTAGCCTGTCCACCCGACACCCTCAGGCGCAAATCGACACGCGGAGATGTCTACTGCTTCACGCATGCATAAAGTGTGCCTCCCCGCACGGATCCCTTTCCAACCTGGTTTGTGGGTCGTGTAGTTGGAGTGGCGGACGAGTGAATCCCCTGGTAGATGGGTTTTCGATAGCGGTCCGGAAGGCGTCCGTGAAAGGCGTTCACCCTGCTGGACGGATCGATGCCACCATGATCTTGCTTCGGTTTGGTGGACATCCTCTCGCTCGGGGACACTGGTCCCCGCAAGGAAGTTCGTCGCGCCAAGGACGCGTCCGGCCTATCCGCCGTCCGCCGTCAGATTGTCGATCCCGTGAAGCTTCCCCTTGAACCGCCCCGAGTTCGGTGGAGATCTCAGATTGTGGGGATGATCTGGGGTTTCGTGAGTTCGGCGTAGTACTGAGCTTGAATTCGTGATGTCGGTCGGCTCGTGGTGGCGGCGTCAGGGTCCGAAATCGCCGGATGCTGCTGGCCCGGGTTCAGGACGGTGGCTGCAGCCAGCGCCGCGCCGCAGCTAGATTCGCCTCGACGTCATCGCTCCAAGAGCAGACCTCCAGCCATGAGAGGTAGCCGTCTTGCGCGAAGACCAAGATTTCGCCAGGGCACTCGCCGGTTTTGGTGAACAGCTGTACCTCGGCGGCCACGACGGTGCCGGGCCCCGGTTGCCGCGGGCTCCACCGCGTCGGCGTCGAGTTCGAAGTAGGCAGTGCCGCACCCGCACTTACAACGGGATTGCACCCTGAGTTGGGGCACCTGCCGTCGAAGGGCGACGTGAGCGGGCTCGTCCGGATTCAGGACGAGGGCAAGCACGTCGGCTACGTCCTCCAGGGCCCCTTCGGTCGCCGGTGTGATGAGTGGAATCACCACGCCAACGACGAGGGGCCCTGCCTCGTCACCACACCCGCTGACCAGCCCATTTCACCCTCCAGCACAGGATGAAAGAGGCTCACTGAACGCCTTCCAGATCGCCTTCGAAGGACGCATCACCCCCACCACCAGCCACTGACCTCAACAACCAAGATCAGCCGTTGATTGGACAGACCCTTCACTGGACAGACCCCGATCGCGCCCGCCTGCGAGCACCCGGCGAACGGTACGGCTGATGCGGCGTGTGAAGCAGCGTGCTGTGCGGAGGGATCCCCTCCGGTTTTCCGACCTACCCTCCACCCCGATCCTCCTTGCCATATTTGCCATAAAGGTATTCTTCTTCGGCCTTCACCGGGTAAGCCCAGTAAGCCAGCATGAAGCCCAAAAGGATGGCGAGGATTCCCGCACAGTATGCCCAGTCTGCACCATGCCTAAAAGAATCCCGAGCAGCCTGCTCGATTTTCCCCGTGTATTGCGGATAGCGGATCTCGATTTCGGTGGCCGCCGCGAAGGATTTCGTGAGCTGATTTTTAACAGCACGTTCGACCTCTTGGGTGGAGGAGTTTCCCGTCAATAGCTTATTGAATGATTTACCGTAGCCGACAGTAAGAACACTGCCCAGGATCGACTGCATCGCGGCACCACCCAACGCGCTTTGTATCGCGGCCACAGAAGACGCCATACCCGCACGGGACAAAGGCACCGCAGCTGCGAGTGAGCAGCTCGTCGGAGTACCGGCCAATCCAACACCGAGACCGATGAACGTGAAGGCGAGAAGAATTTCGAAAGGAGGACTATTCTCACGCCATAGAAGCATGACGGCGAATCCAAGAAGGAAGAAGAAGAATCCGAAGATTAGCGTAAATCGACAGCCACGGTTCATTGCAAGCCTGGCTGAGTAGGGCGCGATAAAGAGGCTGGAAATCGCCATAGGGGTCAAAATAATCCCTGCCTCGAAGGCTGTGTACTCTAGAATATTCTGAAGAAACTGCTGACCGATGAATAGCGCACCGAGCCGCGCACCGTAAACGATCATCCCGAGGCAGGCCGCAGTCCAGAAAATTCGACGCTTAACAATCAAAGGATCAAGCAGGGGAAATGAAGCACGCCTTTGACTGATAATAAAAAGGCTGCCAGTTGCAATTGCGAGAGAAAGGAGTGTATAGGTTACATCGGCCATGCCTGTTTGAGAGGCAAAGTTAATGGCTAGAATTACGGAGCCGGCACACAAGATAGAGAGCAAACCTCCCGCATGATCAACGGTGCCAGATGCCTCATTGACGCTGCTGGGCACGAATACCATCGCGAAAAGGAGGGCCGAGATCGAAATTGGGACTGAAAGGAGGAATGCTGAACCCCACCAAAATGCGGTTAGCAAGATCCCGACAAGCGGAGTACTGAGAGCTACCATACTGGCTCCCACGGCTCCCCAAAGTGAAATTATCTTTGCCCGTTGCCGACCAGACCAAAATGTAGTGATCAGCGCCAATGTAGTTGGGAGTGAAATACTGGCAGCAATCCCTCCTAGGATGCGGGCGAAGATCAAGATTTCGACAGTGGGGGCGAATGCCGCCATGATGCTCGTTGGCACGGAAAACGTATTACCTAGGATGGCCATAATTTTCCATCCGTAGCGATCGCCCAATGCGCTCAGATATAGCACGGAGGCTGCAAGTCCTAGGGTGTAACCGACGACCACAAAGTCTAGTTCGGTCTGAGAAGCATCGAATTCTCGACCAATTTCCGGCAGGGTGGCGTTTGCTACGGTCAAGTTGATATTTACGACTGCCGTCGTTAGAAGCAAGGATGCAAATACGAGCTTCGGGTGGGACAGGGGGGCAGGGCAGTCAGCCGCTGCATCTGAGGCGTTCATGTATGCCACGTATCACCTATATCCGCCGCAATGACTCTATTCGCACAGGCGCGATCAATGATCCCACTAATGGCGCTGGAAGGTCCGGCTACAGGCAGACGAGCGTGCTATGGGCGTTCAGCGGGTTCTCCGCGTGCGGATGGGGCTCGCGTCCGGAGGACCTGGTCCCTCGGACCTTCGTTCGGCGAGGGCAGGGGAGGCGAACAAGGCTGCCGGAATCATCTGCGCCGCGGGCCAGACACCGTGCTGGTGTGTACTGTGGCCGACTCGCGAAGGAACCATCGTCAGGTTACGGTGCACTGTAGGTGACAGCCATAGCCCAGAGTTACAGCTGGCGAGCCCGCGCGACAGGCGTCTAGCGGAGCAAGGAGTGGTCGCCATGGACGAGCTAACAAGCCCAGCATTCCAATCCTCACCGCTCCGCCCAGTCGATATGACGCCCGGACAGCGGCTAAGAGCGGAGGGTGTAATCGCCATTTCGGCTTCCGCATTCCCGGTCTCAACTCCACTCCCTCGCGTGGAATGGGACAGTCTTGCCGTGGACCGCTACCTTCCCTGTGGCACCTATCGATTCCGCAGGTTCGGCAGAGTAAAGGCTCTCCCCGGGCCGTCTGGATGGTCACTCGTTCCCCTTCCCTATCGCTCCTTCCAGCAGCCTGCAGAAGTCATTCCGCTCTACAATGGAGCCGCTCGGGAATTTGCGCCAATCCGCGAGTCGCTGCTCCGAACGGCAGGAATGGTGCGGTTGATAAAGACGGACCTAGACATCGTTGTTGAGGCAACCGGCCGCCAGCAGGGGTACATGCTGGGTCTGCATATGATCCGGATCGTTGCTGGAGTGCAGAATGGGAACGCTCCAGCGCCCGAAGGGAGACACCGCGATGGTCATCAATATGTGGCTATGCATCTCATCAACCGCATAGGATGCAGCGGCGGAGTGTCCCGTGTGTATCACGGAAAATGCGAGCAGCCTGCGCTCGTCACAACTCTGAGTCACCCACTCGACACTCTGGTGGTCAACGACCAGCTCATGGAACACGAGGTCACCTCGGTGCTGTCACTTCCCGGCGCTTCACAAAGTGTCCGTGATCTCCTCATCGTCGATTTCGACGCCATCGCTCTCACTCCAGCGAGTGGCACCGAAACACAGTAGAAACTCGTATGGGAAGGACTTCGATGACCGCTGATGCAGCCAAAGACTGGATTTCTGTTTTCAAACAGCGGCAGATATGGGAACTAACCCAAAACAGGATTGAAGAGTGGATCGAACGGAACAGTGAGTTCTTCTCGCTCCTCTCCGATGTGCTCCCTGGTGAAGCCCGTGTCCTCGAACTCGGCTGCGGACCTGGTCGACACGCCATAGCGCAGGCGCTCTGTGGGTATCTGGTGACTGCCATCGATATTGATCCAACCATTCTTGAGCAGGCCAGAAAGAATGCAATGAACTGTGCGCCTGATTCGCATATCGAGTTCCTTATTCAGGACATGAACTGCCTCGATGGTTTCGCAGAGGACCTGAAACTGGACGCCGTCACTCACGGGGGCTTGATGGAACACTTTCCATCACCCGACGCAATTAGGACGTCACTACACCGACAACTCGCTGTAGCCCCCTACGTCATTTTTGATGTGCCATTCGATACCCGAAAGAACCGAGCCCTCTTCGATAAAGACACCATTTTTCGCCAGATCTGGACATCGGAGAAATGGACCAGTGAAATCCTATCTGGATTTGGTGTCATAGAGTGGCGTACAGAAATCCACGAAGAGGCATCGATGACTGACGACTTGATTGTCTGTATCCGGCGCTGACTCCGTTGGAGGGACCCCATGGCCCGGCGAATCGGGATATTTGATTCTGGTATGGGAGGCCTCACCCTCCTCGACGACTTGCGGGGCTTGGATCCCGACTGTGAGGTCATCTACTTGGCAGATACCATGAATCTCCCCTTCGGTGACAAGTCGGACGAGGAGATCGCGGGCATTACCATGGCAGCCTACTGCTATCTGGTAGATCAGGGCATTGACGCATTGATTATCGGTTGCAACACGGCCGACGCCGTTAGGACTGTTTCTCCGAATTTCGACATATTTACTACGGTGCCGACTATTGGTGTGATCGATGCGACCGCTCGCGCTGCCCATCGCAAGACGCGATCAGGGGTCATCGGGGTGGTGGGTACAGTGGCGACCATACGCAGCCGCGCATATGAGAAGGTGCTATCGCGGTATAATGATCGGCTGGAAGTGCGCGCGGCTGCGTGCCCGAAGCTCGGACCGCTCATTCATTCCTGCGCCACTCATTCATCTCAGTTGAAGACTGCCGTCCGAGCGGGTATTGCCTGCCTGGACCTGTCTAATGGACTCGACACACTTATTCTGGGATGTACTGCTTACCCATTGATCCAAAATCTCTTCCAGACCAGTGTCCCTTCCTCAGTCAAGCTGGTCACTTCCGGGCGGGCTGTTGCGTGGGGCGTGCACCGTGCCCTCGGTCCTCCGCCTGTCGACTTTTCAGCCGTTTTGTCGGGCTCCGGTGTTTTCCTCGTGACGGGCAATCCCGCGGAATTCGCTGTACAGGCCCGCCGACTGCTCGGAATGAGTCTGAAGCCCCAGCGAGTCTTGCTCTCTCCTCAACCGCGCCGCGGGCAAGGAGACTAGACGGATTCCGGGGAAAGTCGTCACAACGAGCCAACGGCATCCCGAGGGGACAACCAGAAATTCGTAGCTCAAGGGTTGAGAAGGAGGGCAGGCATGTTCCCGCAGGCGCACGATCGCGACATGCACAGCTCCGGCGGGATAGGCGCCGTCCAGCAGTTTTACGATGATCTCGCCAACACTTACCACCTGTGCCACACTGATTGGGAAATGTCGATCAGGACCGAGGGCCCAGCCCTGCATAGGATCCTCACTAGCCAGCTCGGAACTGGTCCACATCGTGTCCTCGACTGCGCTTGCGGTATCGGCACCCAACTCGTTGGCCTCGCACAGCACGGCCACCAAGTTACCGGATCGGACTTTTCAGAAAACGCAGTTCGCAGAGCGACAAAGGAAATCGCTCAGCGAGGACTTGCTGCGAACATCCACGTGGCAGATATGCGCGCACTGCCCTTCAATGCACACTCGTTCGATGCGGTAGTCTGTGCCAACAATTCTCTGCCCCACCTGCTTGAACCCTCGGCTGTGCTCGCAGCAGCGAGGAGTATGAGGAGGGTCCTGCGACCTGGTGGCATGATCCTTATAACTACACGGGATTACGATGCCCTTCATGCCGCACAGCCCACTGGAACACCGCCAGTTGTCGTCGAAACGCCCGAAGAACGCACCATCACAATCCAGGTTTGGTCGTGGCGCGGGGAGCACTACGATCTTGAGCACCTTCAAATCGTCTCCAATGGGACAGATTGGAAAGTGCAGCACCGGGTAACGCCCTACTGGGCTGTGACCCGGCAACAGCTCACTGAGATGCTCACCGCTGCTGGCTTCACCGGTTTGTGCTGGCATGAGCCTGAGAGTACCGGCTATTTTCAGCCCATTCTCACCGCCACGATATAGCACCAGCGCTCCATGTGCGCCTCAAGACTGCCAAGGAATAGGGACCCAATAAGTATACGAACACCACCCGTCGATGCGGGGGACTGTAAGAAGAACCGGCCCTGTCTCACATTCGGTGGTGACGGAGCGGGTCATGTCCCCTGTGGTGGTGTAGCCGGTCCGATCTGGTCGTTGTTGGGGTAGATCTTGTCCATGCTGCCTTCGGGGAGGTAGCGGCGGGGGGAAGGCGATCCACTCGTCGTGCATCTCGATGAGCACGGCGGTGGTGAGTCGTTCGAGGGCGTCGGGGTTGGGGAAGATCTGCACGACGTCGGTCCGGCGTTTGATCTCACGGTTGATCCGCTCCAGCGGTCGACTGGATCTTCTTCCAGTGCCGATCTGGGAAGTCCGCGAACGCGGTCAGGTCCTTCTTCGCTTCCAAGCGGCAGCGGCGGCTGGCCTTGGCTACCGAGGCCCGACTGATCGGGCACGGGGGTGCCTCTATGTCCTTGGTCAAGCGAGTGGGCAGCGTCGGCCTGGGGTTCGATCTTCCGTGTGGGGGCATGAGACTGTCTGGTCGTGTCGGAGATGATGAGGGGGTTGGAGGCGGCCTTGGCTGAGGCGTTGTCTCCTTCGTGGTCGCGACGTGTTCGTGCCGGGCGTGACCTTGCTTCCTTCGCTGATGTTCCTGAGGCTGCGAAAGCGTTGGTGGGGCTGTTGCTGGACGTCGAGGACACGGCGGTGACCCGGCAGACGGCAGAGGCGCTGGCCTGGGTGGGGACGGTGGCCGCCGTAAGGCTCATCGCTCTCGCGGTTGCCGAGGCTGACGACCACCAGGCTGACTGGCTGCAGACCGGGGTGCATGACGCGCTCGTGGGGCCGGACGGTGTGCTGGGCGTCGCAGCGGTCTGCGGGCAGCTCGCCCGGGACCCGGAAGAAGCTGTCCGTCGGGGTGCCGCGGAGGTCTCGGCGTGGGCGGACGACACGAGATGCTGATGTGAGTCGAGCTGCCTGTGGGCTGGTTCATGCAGCCATCGCGTGAGGGACGCGGGGTTCGTAGAAGGTGCCGTCGCGGAGCATCGCGAACAGCACGCTGATGCGGTGCCGGGCCAGGCGGAGAAGGGCTTGGGTGTGGGTCTTTCCGCGGTCACGGCACTTGTCGTAGTAGGTCCGGGAAGCGGGATCGTGCAGGGCTGCGAACGCGGAGAGGAACATCGCCCGCTTCAGCTGTCGGTTGCCGCCGCGGGGCGCGTGTTCGCCGTGGATCGAGGTCCCTGACGACTTCGTGGTGGGCGCGAGTCCGGCGTAGGAGGCCAGGTGGGCGGCGGTGGGGAAGCTGGTGCCGTCGCCGACGGTGACCAGCAGTACGGCGGGGGGGGGGGGGGGGGCGCCGCGCCGCGCGGGGGGGGGGCGGCGGCGGCCGGGGGGGGGGGCGGGGGGGGGGGGGGGGGGCAGGGGGGGCGCGCGGCCGCGGGTCCCCAGGAGTCCGGGGGGGGCCCTGACCGCGACCCCTGGCATCGAGGTCAGGACCGCCGAAAGAGGGTGTGCCTCCAGCAGGGCCTCGATCTGGGCCTCCAGCGCGCGTCGTTGCTCGTGGACGGCTCCGAGCGAGCGGGCCAGGGACGGGATGACGACGTCGAGGGTGCCGGTCCCGGGAACGACGACGGTCTGTTCGTCGAGCGCGTCGAAGACCTCGTCGATCAGCCGGGCGGCCATGCGCGGGGCCTTGGGTCTGATGGCCTCGACGAGTCTGCGGCGGCCGGCTTTCCGTAGCGCGGCTGGGGATCCGTAGCGTTCCAGCAGCCAGGTGACGGCCTGGTGGTCGAGACGGGGGCCCAGGACGCGTTCGAGGCTGGGGTGGAACTGGGTGAGCAGGCCGCGTATGCGGTTGCTGGTGCGGGTGGCTTCGGCGGCGAGGTCCTGGTCGAAGCCCACGAGCACGGTCAGTTCGGCGGTGATCTCGTCGGTGAGTTCCAGCGAGCGCAGCGCGTGGGGCAGCGTGCGGGCGGCGTCCGCGATCACCGCGGCGTCCTTCGCGTCGGTCTTCGCCTCGCCGGGGTAGAGGTCGGCGATCCGGCGCATCGCCAGTCCGGGCAGGTAGGCGACCTTGCAGCCCGCATCACGGGCGACGGTCAGGGGCAGGGCGCCGATGGAGGCGGGCTGGTCCACGATCACCAGGACGGTGCCGAACTTCGCGGTCAGCTTGTCGAAGACGGCCCGCAGCTTCGGCTCGCTGTTGGGCAGCTGCTTGTCGAAGACCTTCTTCCCGGCCGGGGTCAGCCCGTGCCCGTGATGAGCGGCCTTGCCGACGTCCAGGCCGAGGAACACGCCCACGTCGCCGGTGTCTAACACTGTGCTCTCCACTCCTTCGGTGCGGCTGGCCTTGGCATCGGTGTCGTGCGCGCGCATCCACGTTATGCAGACCTGCCGCCCTCGAACGACCCGGCATTACGCCTGGTCAGGCAGTGGTCGGACCTCTTATCAGCGTCTCCGACGGCACCCCACGGGCCCGGTGACACCACCCCCCAGGTCATCCGTTCGACAGGGGGACACAGCCATGCCGGGCCCGGAGGCCAGCGGCCCTCTTGCAGGACCACGAAGAACATAACGGGGATACGGGCGGTAGCGCGGATCGCGCAGGTCAGCGAGACGACCGTGCGTCGTGGCGTGTCGGAGCTGGAAGCGGGGGCCGGGCCGCTGCCGGACGGCCGAGTGCGTGCACCTGGCGGAGAAGCCAACGATCCTGCCTTGCTTCAAGCCTTGTTGGGGCTGGTCGAGCCGGACGAGCGGGGAGATCCTCAGTCTCCGCTGCGGTGGACGACGAAGTCGCTGCGCAACCTGGCCGAGGAGCTGACCCGGCAGGGGCACCCGGTGTCCGCGCCGACGGTGGGTCGGCTGCTCACGCAGGAGGGTTTCAGTCTGCAGGGATGCGTCAAGACCCTCGAGGGTGCCCAGCATCCCGACCGGGATGCCCAGTTCCGCTATATCAACGAGCAGGTCAAGCAGCACCAGGGCGACGGTGAGCCGGTGATCAGCGTGGACACGAAGAAGCGGGAGCAAATCGGACGGCTGCCCATGGCCGGCCGCGAGTGGCGGCCCGCGGGCGATCCGGTCGAGGTGGAGGACCATCACTTCTTTTTCAGCGGCCCGGACGTTCAGCAGGCGATCCCGTACGGGATCTACGACATCGCCCGCAACACCGGCTGGGTCAACGTCGGTGTCGACCACGACACGTCGGTCTTCGCGGTCGAGTCCATCCGCCGCTGGTGGCGCTGTCGCGGCAGCCTCGACTACCCGAAGGCGTCACGGCTGCTGATCACCTCGGACGCGGGCGGCTCCAACGGTTACCGCTATCGGGTCTGGAAGAGCGAACTGGCTGCTCTGGCCGCCGAAACCGGACTGACGATCACGGTGTGTCACTTTCCTCCGGGCACAAGCAAATGGAACAAAATCGAGCACCGGCTGTTCTCACACATCACCCACAACTGGCGCGGCAGGCCGCTGACCAGCCATGACGTCGTCATTGAGACGATCGCCGCCACCCGCACCCGGGCCGGTCTGCGCGTTGAGGCCCAACTGGATCTCGGCGACTACCCCACGGGCATCGCGATCAGTAAGGACCGCTTCGCCGCGCTGCCGCTGGTCCGGCACGAGGTCCACGGCCAGTGGAACTACACCCTGCTGCCCGAATCATCTGCGCCGCAGGCCCTGCCCACCAGCGAGGCACACGTCGTCTCCGGCCGGCGCCGCGAGCTTCTGGCCCGCCTGGCGGACCCCCGCCTGACCGGGCTGAGCAGTACGGAACTCGCGGGTTTACGCGCTGAGTTAGCTGTACTGCCCAGGGACGTTGGTCAACCTGGTGATGGGTGGTTTGCCGCCGGTTGCGGTGTGGGGGCGGTGGTGATTGTAGTGATGGAGCCAGGCCGGCAGGGCTTTGCGGCGGGCTGATTCGCTGGAGTAGAAGCGGCCCAGGGCCCAGCCACTGTTCGACGACGCCGCCCGGGTTCTGCTCACTCTCCTCTACCAGCGACAGGTCTGCTCGATGAAACTGCTGGCCGACATGCTGGAGGTCACCCCTGAATGCGTCGGCCACCTTGTCGCCGAGACCCGCCGGGTCCTGGAGGACCACGGTCACCAGTCCGGATACGCCCCCAGTCGGTTCACCAGGGCGGACGCGCTGATGGCCTTCCTCGACACCGACCAGACCCCGCCGCGCACCCGGATCATGGAGAGTCTGTCCCATCCGCGGCTTACCGGCATGTCCCGCGCGGAGCTGGATGAACTCACCCGCCGGCTCGCCCCACGCCAGATCGCCCAGGTTGAGCGGGCCTCCTACCAGCGCCGGGGCGCCGAGCGCCAGCCGGGCAGCCGCGGCGGCGTCTTCCCCCAGAAGCTCGGCGACCGAGAACGCGTCGTCGTCGCCATCCTCTACCTGCGGAAACTGTGCACCCTGGACGTCCTTGCCGACGCGCTGGGGGACGTGAGCAGGTCCTCGATCGGGAACGTTGTCCGCGAGATCCGGCCCCTGCTTGCGGAAGGCGGACTTCTCCCGCCCCCGGCCGCCACCCGCTACCGCACCGCCCCCGATCTCCTCACGGCCGCGGACGAGCAAACCGACACACCGACAAGTTGATTCTCTACGGCTTCAGTGAACGAGGCATCTTTGGTAGCCGGCGCCGAGCATGACTTTGCGCACGGCCTTGACCAGGCCGGAGTGGTGGTCGGCGATGACCAGGCGGACCCCGGCCAGTCCGCGTTCACGCAAGCTTCGAAGGAACTCGCTCCAGAACGCTTCGGTCTCGCTGTCGCCGACCATCACCCCCAGCACTTCGCGTCCGCCGTCCTCGGTGATGCCGGTGGCGATGACCACGGCCTGGGAGACGATCTGGTGGTTCACCCTCGCCTTGCAGTAGGTGGCGTCCAGGTAGAGGTAGGGGAATCGGGTGTGGTCCAGCGGGCGGGTGCGGAAAGCGGCCAGTTCGGTGTCCAGTCCGGCGCAGAGCCGGGAGACCTCGCTCTTGGATATCCCGGTGTCCGCACCCAGGGCCCTGACCAGGTCGTCCACGCTGCGGGTGGACACTCCGTGGACATATGCCTCCACGATGACGGCGTAAAGGGCCCGGTCGATACGGCGGCGGCGTTCGAGCAGGCTGGGGAAGAAGCTGCCGGTGCGGACCTTGGGGATGGCCAGGTCCAGGTCCCCGGCCTGCGTGGTCAGCACTCTGTCGCGGTGGCCGTTGCGCCAGGTCGTACGGGTCTCGGCATGCTCGCCGGGTTCGGCGCCGATGTGAGCGGTGGCCTCGGCCTCGATGAGTTCCTGCAAGATCCGCTGGGCCAGGACCCTGATCAACTCGATTCCGTCCGCCGTACGCAGTGACTCCATCAGCCGGAGTAAGTCATGCTGGGACAAGGCCATCGTGTCACCTCTCTCAACGAGCTTCACTACTCGGAGAGTTGCGCGATGGCTGCCTCATGACCAGGGGCTATGCGTTGATCGCTGCTACACCACTCGGCGGGACACCATCGTAACGAGAGGGTCGTGCCATGACTCAACCCTCACACGGAATCGAGTCTCCACCTCACCCGGGGCGGGTCAGCGACCATATATCTGCGCCTCGCTATATGAAATGCGTACTTATTAGGTACTTCCACTGATTCTTATCAGCATGTGTCCGCACATGCTGATCACGGCGTGAATCATCGGCCTGAGCAACTGGTGTTGACATCAGCTGCCCGGGCCCGCGGAGAGGCGACGCGCTCTCGACGCCCTCGCTCGGGCATGTTCCTGAGCGGGGGGCGTATCCGCGAGCCGCTCACCGTGGTCGGGCGCCGGACCGGGCCGGTTGGCTGCTGCGCTGGAACGGGCACCTGCCCAAAACGCCCTCCGAGCGTGGCTGATGGGGGAGCGGCGATGGGCGCGGGCCTGCTGGAGGGGGGCAGGCCCGCCGGTTCTCGGACTGGACATGCCGCGCAGCGGCCCGGGAATCCGCCCGGTGCGCGAGCAGGTGGCTCTGGCGTGGCCGCGAGAGGTACGCATTCCCGGCGTGGCCGATCGGTCAGTCTCAGTGGGCGGACCGCGGGATAGCAGCCACGGGTCACTCGCTATAGTCCAACATGCAGATCAAGAGATCCGCTTTGCGGGTCGATATGTTGGAGTGGAGAGCCACATGACTTTTGTGGACGTTGCGCCTTCTGGGACAGGCGCCCCTGTCGGAGCCCTCGGATGCGGCAGTTCTGATCACGGCACGGCTGCCCGGCACGCCCGCTCGGGAGCGCTGATATGAGGCTGATCCGTGTGCTGGCGGTATTGACTGTCCCGCTTGTCGTTCTCGCCGCCCTGGTCGCGTCGTGTGGCAGTCCGAAGGGCACGGGATCGGCGAGCGCGGGGAACGGCTCTCCTCCGCTGACGCTTCCGAGTGAGAACCGCGACCTTGAAAAGCTGCGCGAAGCCCTACGGGACGGCGGCTGGAAGGACTGGGACAAGGCCAAGTGGCTGCGTGAGGCGGCGGACTTCCTCAACCCGATAATCGAAGGGCTTTGGGACCTCGACCGGCTGCGCGATGCCAATAAGCTTCCCGGAGAGGAGGACAGACCGGATATTTCCACGGACGACGGAACAACCGACCCACAGCCTGCGGCTGTTCAGGCCAAGCGGTTGAACCGGCCGTTCCATACCGCCTCGCCCGCGACCGGCAAGTTGCTGTTCGACACCCCGGAGGGACAGGCGGTGTGCTCGGCGACTGTGGTTAGCGACCCGGCGCATCCCGGCAAGAGCAACCTCGTGTGGACAGCCGGCCACTGCGTCCATGCCGGAGCGCAAGGCGGCTGGTACCGAAACGTGGTCTTCGTGCCCTCCTATAACGACCAGGGCCTGACCGGAAGCAGGCTGCAGGGAGCTTCCATGAGGCAGCTCGCGCCCTACGGCACATGGTGGGCTGCCAGAGCCGCCGTCTCCCAGCAGTGGATCGACGACGGCGGTGAGTCTTCCCGGGCGGCATCTGCCTACCCTTACGACTTTGCTGTTCTGAAGGTCTCCAACCCGAACAACACGCACCAGACGCTGGAGGAGGCCGTCGGCTCTGCGGTCCCCGTGTGGTTCGACGCTCCTACCTCAGCGGACATCGACAGACTAGAGGCGCGGGGATATCCGGCTGCCGCCCCTTACGACGGCTATGGCTACCAGCAATACCGCTGTTCGGGTGACCCGGTCCGCCTCACGGTCAAGGCCAGGACACCCCCCATGCACTGGCTGGGCTGCACCATGACGGCCGGGTCGTCCGGTGGTGGCTGGTTCGCAAGGAAGGCAGACCGCACACTCGCGCTGGTCAGCAACACGTCCATCGGCCCGAAGGACGGCAACGGCTGGCTCGCTGGCCCCCACCTTGGAAGTGAAGCGAAGCAACTCTTCGACAGTGTCAGGAAGTGACGTTGCCGTCGTGGAGCCGACCCGCGCACGGCCGACACAGGCGGCCATGCCTCTGGCCTGCGCTGCCCGCAGTCCTTGAAGCACCCTGCGCACCGCCGTCCCGTAAGCGTCGCCGCGAATGAAGGAAGACATGGACAAGATAAGTTCCAACGCAGCATTGCTGACCACCGTCGCCACCATCCTGGCTTTGGCTTCGACAGGGGGATGCCAGGAAAAGGCCCCACCGGCTTCCCAGGGCGGCACATTCTCCACCGAACTCAGCACGGCGGCACAAAAGACGGAACAGTACGGTGCGGCTGAGGTGACCGTCAAAGGACAGCGTGGTGACAACGATCCGATCACCTCAACGGGTACCTACAGTTGGATAGACGACATCGCCTGCGATGTGACCGTGAACACAGCCGCCGCACGAGCCCAACGCCTCGTGAAATCCTCCAGGATGCGGCTCATTGTCAAGGACAACGCCTACTACTACCAGGTGAATCCACGGATTAAGGGAAAGCGGTGGGTGCGCGTCGAAGGTACCGGTGTCCCGAGCGAGCAGGCAGCACGTGAGGCGATGGTCGAAGCCGACCCCACCGCCGCGCTGCGCGCGATCACCAACTCCCACGCCGTCGACGACCTTGGATGGGAAACGATCCGCGGCACACGGGCCCACCATTACCGGGCCAAGCTGGACGCGAGTCGGCTGGGCGACGACGTCGAAAACGCACTCGGCTCCGCCCTCGGGGGTTCCTCCGCCATCGTCGACGCCTGGATCAGCAGGAAGGACCTGCCCGTCCGCACGACGCAGACCGTCGGCACCTACAAGGTCACGATTGACTTTCTCAAGTTCGGGGCAACCACGACCATCACCGCGCCCGCAACATCCGACACCGCGACCCTCGCAGACGTGGCCGAGAGCGGCATTCGCCAGCCCTGAGCGCATAGAACTGGGCGCCTCGACCGATTCGTACTACAGACCTCGTGGAGAACCACAGTGAACCTCGGCGGACCAGACGAGCTCACCTATCCGCATCCCGACTCTCTTCGCGAGCCGCATGACTGTGGTCCGGCCGCCCCCCAAGACATCACTCACACGCCTCCCGCCCCCGAAAAACCCATGGCCTCCTTCGGCAGCCGCTATGAGCCCCGTGGACTCCTTGGCCGAGGCGGCATGGCAGAGGTCCATCTCGCCTACGACACAAGACTCAACCGAACGGTCGCCGTCAAGATCCTACGGCCCGATCTAACGGACGGATCGACGTTCCACGCACGATTCCGAGCCGAAGCCAAGTCCACGGCATCGCTCAACCATCCGGCCATTGCGGCGGTGTATGACACGGGGGAGGACATGGAAAACGTCCTCCCTCTGAACGGCGGGGGCATACCGCGCCCGTACATCGTGATGGAGTACGTCGACGGCATGACTTTGCGGGAAATCCTGCACGCCGGCACCCCGCTGACCATTGCGCAGGCACTGGAGATGACCATCGACATCCTGCGGGCACTGGCCCACGCCCACTCCCACGGGATCATCCACCGCGACGTCAAACCCGCCAACGTCATGCTCACCAGAGCCGGACAGATCAAGGTCATGGACTTTGGGATCGCTCGCGACCTGCGCGACGTCGGTGTGACCGAGGCGTCCGTCGTCGTTGGCACGGCGCAGTACCTCTCACCAGAGCAGGGCCTGGGACAAACGATTGATGCCCGCTCAGATCTCTACTCCGTCGGATGCCTCCTCTACGAACTACTGACCTTCAGGGCGCTATTCACCGGCGAGTCACCGGTCGCCGTCATCTACCAACACGTCCACTCCCCGCCTCCGGCGCCCAGCCTGGAGAACTCCGACGTCGACACGCAGCTCGACCAAGTCGTCCTGACAGCCCTGGCGAAGGACCGTGCCGACCGCTACCAGTCGGCCGAGGAGATGCTCGCCGACATCGAGGCCTGCCTCGAAGCTCAGCAGGTCATCGTCATCCATCGCCAGCCGGAGCCAGCTGACAGCGAGCGGCACGGGACCGCACCCGCCAAGAGGCAACGAGGAGGCAACATAGCCCTGACCTGCCTGGGAATCGCTGTCGTGGTGGTCGCCGTGCTCCTCGGCTGGAGCGTGAGCAGACACGGCTGGACCAGCACCGCAAGCGTCGACGTCCCCCAACTCGTCGGTGAAACACTCGAAGACGGCCGCCTCATCGCGGATAAGGCAGGGCTCTCCCTCACGGTCTCCGGACACACGACCTGTGAAGACCAACCAGCAGGCCACATATGCGCACAGACCCCCACCGAAGGCCGGCTCGAAAAGGGCGAGTCCGTCAGGGTCACCGTATCCACCGGAGGGCCCAAGGTAGAAGTCCCGGATGTCACGTACAAGCCCGAGGAAGACGCCACTCGTATCCTCAACGACAAGGGCTTCAACGTGGAGACCCGGCGCGTGGAGTCCTCGCACGAAGCCGGAACCGTCCTTGAGCAGGACCCCGCGGGGGGAGAGACCGTCGACAGAGGAACCGTCGTCACCGTCACCGTCTCCAAGGAGCCGGCGACGGCACGCGTACCCGACCTCGTCGGAGAAACCCTGGACGACGCCGAGGAACTGCTTGCCCAGCGTGGCCTCAGGCTCGGAGACACCACGGAAGTAGAGAGCTCACAGAAGGCTGGCACCGTCATCAAGCAGAGCATCGCGGAAGGCGAAGAGGTCAAGGACGGCACAGCGGTGGACGTGCAGGTCGCGAAGCAAGCCGCGACCGTGGTACTCGGCAATCTCACCGGAATGACACTCGGCGACGCTGAGGACTACCTCGCCAACGCAGGCCTGCACATTTACATCTCATCAGGTTCCTCGCGGGCGGCTGACTCCATAGTCGTCACCACCACACCCGTGGCAGGGAGCGAAGTCACCCTGGGGAGCACTGTAACCGTCGCCACAGGGACCAGCAGCCAGGAACCGTCGCAGGAACCCGAGGAATCCGAATCCCCCTCACCGACTGCATCCACACCACAGCCACCTTTGCCAGGGGAAACCGCAGCTGTCGACAGCCCGTAAGGTCTGGGTCCGCCGGCGGCGCTTGCGCGTCCCTCAGTCGACAGAAGAACAAAGCACCTGAGCCCGGGTAAAGAGGCGGGCAGCGATAGACCTGCCCGGTGACTCGGCGGGCAAGGATGCTCCCCGCACCCGCCACCGTTGTCACCGCGCCCGGGCCGGTAGTCGGCTTATATTCTCCCTCGGCCGTCACGGAAAGCGGAGTTCTAGCTTTTTGGTCAATACAGCCTTTACGGCACCTCAGATCTCCCTCAAATATCGGATACTCCGAGCGGTCTCCGCATTAGGCTATCTCTGCAACTTGATGAAAGTTCTGGGAATGGTGTGCAGAGCAGTCACGGAGGCGTCAGTGAACCACGGGTTGCATCCCGGAAGCCGGGGGGGCGCAGACGAGATGCCCCGCGAAGTCACAAAATTCGTCGGACGAAAACGAGAGATCGAATGTGCCGAGAACCTCCTTCTTGAACATCGGGTCCTCACCCTCACCGGCGTCGGTGGCATCGGGAAGTCTCGCCTGGCGATCCAAGTAGCCAAGGTATCAAAACGAGCATTCCGTGACGGAGCCACTTACGTTGACCTGGAGCTCTCAAGTGACAGGTCTCACCTGCTCGCGAAAATGGCTACTAGACTCGGCATGAGTGATCTGAACCCAGTTTCTGCCATCGCCGATATCGCTGACTATATCGGAGCGAGAGAAATTCTGCTGGTCCTCGACGGTTGCGAGCACGTAATAGAAGAGGCGTCAAAACTGGTCGACCGGATCATCAGATCATGCCCCTCTGTCCGTGTGCTCGCAGCAAGCCGGCAACCCCTTGGAGTCTATGGCGAGGGGGTCATGACGGTACCCCCACTAGCCCTACCCGTCGCCGAATCCGATGCGAACCGACAGGACATCACCCAATCCGATGCCGTGCAACTCTTCGTCAACCGGGCCCGCGCACGGCTGCCCGAATTCGAAATCGAAAAGCAGGACAGCTTCGCAATATCCCAGATATGCCGCACCCTCGAAGGGGTGCCTCTGGCCATCGAACTGGCGGCGGCATGGGTACCCGCTCTCTCCGTACGCCAGATAAATGAGCGGCTCTCAACGTCTCACCGATTCCTCATTGCCAGGCTCCAGGGAGTCCCCGCACGTCACCGCTCTCTGCGTGCACTCATGGACTGGAGCTACCATCAGTGCTCCGCAGAAGAAAAATACGCTTGGATATGCGCGGCAGTGTTCGCAGGAAGCTTCGATCTGGAAGCTTTCGGGCATGTGGCGAATAATTGCGAATTTCGCCATGACATGACTGCTGTGATCTTGAGCCTGGTCGAAAAATCTATTCTTCTACGGGAGGAGGAGAACGGTCAGGTGCGCTACCGCATGATGGCGATGGTGCGAGAGTATGGGCGCGACAGCACGGCAAAGACTCTGCAAGCCACGCTGCAAAGACGCTACTGTGATTGGTACTTCAAGCTGATCTGCAGATTCGAAAAGGAATGGATCGGCCCCAGCCAGACATACTGGATAAATCTTCTCCGCAGCGAACATGAGAACCTGCGCGAACTCTTGCACTCCTGCCTCGCCGATGTATCCCGCATCTCGTGCGGATTGCGTATCCTCACGTGCCTTGCCGACTATTGGGAAATTTCAGGATTTCGAGAGGTTCTTGACTTGCTCCGCCAGGTCACGAGCACAGCATACGTGCCCACACCCGAACACGTCTCAGGGCTTCGCAGCCATGCTCTTCTCGCAAGTCTAGATGGCGATCTGAACCAAGGACTCGCCCTTCTCGTGGAGGCGAGAGAGCTGCTCGAGTACCATGGGTCTGCCCAAGAAGGAGCTCACATAGCTCTGGTGCACGGTGTCTGGCTCGGTTGCGCTGGCGAGACTCTCAGCTCGATTGTGGTCCTGGAAAACGCCCTCGCCCGATTCTGCACATTGAATGAACTCCGCGGAAAATTTTTCGCGACGACTGTACTAGCTCTTATGCTGGCACGAGCTGACCAGCGCCAACGCGCGTTGACGCTCCTTGAAGAATGCTCCAGTCTCACCTCGGAATTGGGGGAATTCTACTGGTACACATGGGCGCAGTGCGCCGTCTCGATCATACAATTGGATCAATGTCTGGAAAGTTCTGAGCGTGCGGCATCTCGCGCGATCGAAGCTGCTCAGAAGATCAGTGCCGCCTCTTCTGCGTGTGCCGCCCTCACTCTGCTCGCGCAGGTGAGGGTGCGGAAGGGAAAACCTAAATGTGCTGCAATCCTGCTCGGAGCAGCAGCCAACATGCTGAACGAAGCGGCGCAGCTACCTCATCTGTACCCACTGCTCGGCTGTAATCGTGAAGTAACCGTCGACTTGGCGAGAGCAGAATTGGGAGAGGATGCGTACAGCGAGTACTTTGCTCGCGGCCACAGGCTTTCCTTCAACGCCGCAATCGACTACGCACTCAAAAGAGGGCCTGCAAGAACTAGATCCTCTACCGGACGCGGTGAAGGGAAACTCACACCGCGAGAATTTGAAGTAGCTACACTCGTCTCAGAGGGACTCTCAAACAAAGAAATAGCGGCCCGATTGGTCATAGCTACCAGAACGGCTGAAGCGCATGTCGAGCATATACGCAACAAGCTGAATTTCAAGTCTCGAGCGCAAATCGCCGCATGGTTCGTCGCTCGGCAATCAGAGCTGCCGACAGACGAGTGACCACATGGACGCAGGATAGTTCGGCCGAGACGCCTCACCCGGCCCGAGCCTCTGTGGCAGAATGCAGACCACCCAACATGGGTGAAGTTCCCCCATGAACGTGGACGGCGCGTGGTTACGCTGCGGGGGTGAGGTCGTGGGTCGTCAGGGCTCTGGTTTCGAGCGGAGTGACGTAGCCGTACAGGGGGTGCTTGCGCAGGCGGGTGCGGTTGTATTCGACCTCGATGAAGTGGAAGACGTCGGCACGGGCTGCCTCGTGGGACTCCCAGACGGTGGTCCCGATCTCTGCTTTGAGTAATCCGAAAAGGCTTTCTGCTGCGGCGTTATCGTAACATGAGCCTGTTCTGCCCATGCTTTGCCTCAGGTTCAACTCCCTTATCAGCGTGCGATATTCGCCTGATGTGTATTCCGATCCGCGGTCCGAGTGGGCGATGCAGCCCGGCTTGAGGGAGCCGCGGCCGACGGCCATTTTCAGGGCGTTGGTGACGAGCTCGGCGCGGTGATGGCCGGCCATCGCGTACCCGATCACCTCGCGAGTGGCCAGGTCGATGACGGTCGCCAGGTACCACCAGCCGGCGAGCGTCGGCAGGTACGTGATGTCCGAGACGAGCTTCGTGCCCGGCTCGGCCGCGGTGAAGTCGCGTCCGACCAGGTCTGGGGAGGGTGCCGCCTTGCGGTCTGCCTTGGTGAGGTTTCGGCGCTTGCGGCGGGTGATCCCGCGGATGTCGTGCTCGCGCATCAGCCGCTCGACCTTCTTGCGGTTGACCCTGCGACCCTTTCGGCGCAGGGCCGCGGTGATCCTGGGGGCGCCGTAGGCGCGACGGGATTCCTCGTGGATCTGCCGGATCTCGGCCACCAGCTCGTTCTCCTCGCGCACCGTGATGGCGGCAGCCGGACGGGCGGCGAGGTAGGCGTAGTAGCCGGAGCGGGAGATCTTCAAGGCCCGGCACAGCAGCGCGACACTGTAGCCGTCAGGGCGGTCGGGGGCTGGCCTTCTCCACGTCGACGAACGCGTAGCGCGTGGCTGTGTCTACTTCGTCTTGCGGTTCGCGAAGAAGGCGGTCGCTTTTCCCAGTACCTCGATGGTCTGTTCCATCTCGCGGACCTTGCGGCGCAGGCGCGCCAGTTCCTCGCGCTCGGCCGTGGTCAGCGCGCCCGCCGGCCCCTGGCCGCGGTCGGTCCTATCCTGGTTGACCCAGTTCCGCAGTCCCTCGGGGCTCACGCCGATCTTCCGGGCGACCTCGGTGACCGTCTTGCCCGACGAGTGCACCAGGGCCACAGTGTCGCGCTTGAACTCGGCCGTGTACCGCTTGCTCGTATTGCTCTTCTTGCTCACTACCTGGGACTGCTTCCTCCGGGACTGTCCGTCCCAGTATCAGGCTGTCCGACTCAGAGGGGGAACTTCACCCTCGAAGGACTCAAGACGAAGGACATCTTCAGGTACCTCAATCGCTTCGTCGCGCGAGAGGTCTACCACCATCTCACCAGCGCTTTCAGCGGCGCGATCAGGCCCACTCCTACAGCTTGACGATCTATAGAAGCTTCAGCGTCAAAACCGCCGGCAGCCAGTTGCAGAACCTGGTCCCCGAAACCGCTATCGACAAATTCATCCTTACCTGTGAGGAAGAGTACCGCCGCATGCAGTCGCTGGCCTTGCAGGTCAGACTGGTCGAAATTGAATTGCAGCGCGTATGTCTCTGCCGGTTTCCGGAGAAACCCCCCTCGACAAGAGGAACAGAACTTGAGTTTCGCTCCTTTGATGTAATCCTCGGATGGTTGGACTGTTGGCTTCGCCGACCTCTCAGGCCTCGAGCATCTCGGTGACGAGGGCGGCGATGGGGGAGCGTTCAGAGCGGGTGAGGGTGATGTGGGCGAAGAGCGGGTGGCCCTTGAGCTTTTCGACGACAGCGGCGATGCCGTCGTAGCGGCCGACGCGAAGGTTGTCACGCTGGGCGACGTCGTGGGTGAGGACGACGCGAGAGCCCTGGCCGATCCGGGAGAGGACGGTGAGGAGGACATTGCGTTCCAGGGACTGTGCCTCATCGACGATGACGAAGGCGTCGTGGAGGGACCGGCCGCGGATGTGGGTGAGCGGCAGCACTTCCAGCATTCCGCGGGAGATGACCTCCTCGATCACGTCGGGGGTGGTGACCGCGGAGAGGGTGTCGAAGACGGCCTGTGCCCAGGGGCCCATCTTCTCGGCTTCGCTGCCAGGCAGGTAGCCGAGTTCCTGGCCGCCGACTGCGTAGAGGGGGCGGAAAACCATGACCTTGCGGTGCTGGCGGCGTTCCAGGACGGCCTCCAGGCCCGCGCACAGCGCCAGTGCGGATTTGCCGGTGCCGGCGCGGCCACCCATCGATACGATCCCGATGTCGGGGTCGAGGAGCAGGTCGAGGGCGATGCGTTGCTCTGCGGAACGGCCTCGCAGGCCGAACGCCTCGCGGTCGCTGCGGACCAGTCGCACCTGCCCGTCGTGGCTGGCCCGGCCCAGGGCGTGGCCGCGCTCAGAATGCAGGACTAGGCCCGTGTGGATGGGCAGCTCGGCTGCACCGTCGATGTCGATCGCGGCGTTGTGGCCTGCGCCGAAGAGGGTATCGACCTGATCGGCGGGGACGGTAAGTGCGGTGATGCCGGTCCAGCCGGAGGTGATGGCGAGTTCGGCGCGGTACTCCTCGGCGAGCATGCCGACCGAGCTGGCCTTGATCCGTAGAGGCAGGTCCTTGGAGACGACGGTGACGTCGTAGCCCTCGGCTTGAAGGTTGCGGGCAACGGCGAGGATGCGGGCGTCGGCTTCGCCGCCGCTGGCGCGGTAGCCGGTGGGCAAGGTCGAGGGGTCAGAGCGGTTGAGTTCGACCCGGATGGTGCCGCCGTGGTCGCCGATCGGGATCGGCTCGTCAAGGCGGCCGTGCCGGATGCGGTAGTCGTCGAGGAGGCGGAGCGCCTGGCGGGCGAAGTAGCCCAGCTCGGGGTGGTGCCGCTTGGCTTCCAGCTCAGTAACCACAACCACCGGCAGGACGACCTCGTGCTCCTCGAAGCGGGTCATGGCGAGCGGGTCCGCTAGGAGCACGCTGGTATCGAGAACATATGTGCGCCGATCGCCCTGGCGGGAACGGACGGGCGTCTTGGACCCGGTACCACGCACTTCCTCGATCATCGCTGCGTCTCCGATCCGCTGTGGTGGGCGACCGGCCACACGGCTCTTCGAGCGGCGGTTGTCCTCGCAGCGTTGTGGTGCTTTGGGTGGGTGGACGCTAACCCCGGCGCCCGGCTCGGCGCGACGTTCTATGAGAGGAATCACAACGATTTGTCGCAGGATGAAAGGGGCAGATACGACACCGTCGAGGGCGCTGGTGACCACACCAGGCGATCTGGCGCAGGTTGCGACTCGCTGAAGCTTCCCCTTGCTCTTGGACACCTGGAGACTGGGATCTTGAGGTTCCAGAGGAAGTAGCACCAGGTGGGAAGTAAGTACGCGAAGCGGTACTCCGAGGAGTTCAAGCGGGACGCGATCGTGCTCGTCGATTCCTCGGGAAGGACGGTCACGGCGGTAGCGCGTGATCTCGGGGTGAGCTCGGAGTCGTTGCGCGGCTGGTACCGGCAGGCCAAGGCCGACCGGGGTGAGGGGCGCCCCGGCGAGCTCACCACTCAAGAGGGTGAGGAGCTGGGGAGGCTGCGCAGGCAGAACGCCGAGCAGGCCAAGACGATCGAGGTCCTGCGAAAAGCCGCGGTCTTCTTCGCGAAGGAAAGCGATCGGTGAACGACACGTACGCGTTCATCGAGGCGGAGAAGACCACCCATGGCGTCGCTTTCTGTGCCGGCTGCTGAAGGTGGCCCGCTCGTCCTTCTACGCCTGGCTCGCCGCGCGCCAGACCCGTGCCGCCCGCCAGGCCGCCGATGAGGCCCTGGCCCACAAGATCACCGTCATTCACCTCGCCTCCCGCGGAACCTACGGCGTCCCGCGCATCCACGCCGAACTGCGGCGCCTGGGACG
>NZ_JBHXFA010000114.1:0-24876 GCF_042724175.1 Streptomyces sp. NPDC127084 | reverse complement strand
TGCCTTTTGTGGTCGCTGTCGAGCCCGATGACCTCCAGGCGCTCAACGAGGTGGTGAAGGCGGGCAAGAAGGCCGAGCAGGAATGGCTGGAGGAAGCCCGCAAGGCGCACGGCACCCAGCTCCTTCGGGGCAAGGCCTTGAGCGAGGCCCGCAGGTTGATCCGCACCGAGTTCCACAAGCTCCGGGAGCGGGGCAAGCTCGCCGGGACCCGCGACCTGGTGGTGGCCCGTGAGGTACGCGCGGAGTTGAAGCGCCGGCAGATGGACGGCGAGTACGACCTCGTCCCCGCCGAGGAGGCCGCGGTGCCTGGCCGTCGCGTGGGCACCGGACCGCAGCACTACCGGCGCAGCGGCTCCGAGCCGACCCCGCTGACCGGCCGGATGTACGTGAAGCTCCCGGGCGTCCTCGGCGAGCAGCTCGTACGCGCCTGCCACTGGACGTCCGCCCCGGCCGTCACCGCGCTCTGGGAGTGGCAGAACCGGTGGGGCGACGGGCCCGAAGTCATCTTCCGTGAGGCCGAGCGGCGTGGCGCTGTCACCCTGCTCCACCTCTGGTCTGCCGCGATGGCTCCCCGGCCGGACGCCGACAGCATCATGGAGAAGGCCAAGCTCCAGGCCCAGGTAGTCACCACCGGTGACGTGATCCGCTCTGCGATCAAGCGCGCGACCGTATAACTCTCCCCACAACTCTGATCCGGCCTGGTGGCCTTACCTGCTAAGTCGCGGTCAATCTAGCTAGATAAAATGCAGAGCATCGTTTCCCTGCATGCCCTTCGGTCGGCTTTTCCGCTTGCGGGTAAGCAAGCGGGTCAGCTTGCGCTTAGGTACGCGGGGTCGGCAGTCTTCGGCTTACTTGAACTGAGGAGCACGCTGTGGCCGAAGATCCGGACATCGTCGCTGAGGTCAGCGAGAAGGGCGGCGTCGGGAAGACGTCGCTGACGGCGGGGCTCGTCGCGGTGGCCGCCGAGTACGGCCTGCGGGTCGCCGGCGTCGACTTGGACCCGCGGGCGACCCTCACTGACGAGATGGGTGTCACCGACCCGAAGAAGTCGGTCAACGACATCTACTTCGTGGACCCCGAGGAGCGCCCGCGCGATCCTGCCGAGATCGCGCGCGAGACGCTCATGCGTGCCGGGAAGCACTGGCCTTCGAATGCCTGGGTCCTCCCGTCCGTACGGAAGTTCGGCAATCGGGAGACCGACCAGACGACCGGCATGGAGTTCCGGCTGAAGCGGGCCTTGTGGGGTCTGCGGGACCTGGTGGACATCGTCTTCATCGACGCGCCTCCCCGGCCTGGTGGGAAGATCGTAGGTTCTGCCCTTATCGCGTCCAAGAAGGTGCTGATCCCCTCCACCCTCAAGAAGGACGGGTACCTCGGCGCCCGGGAGGCGATGGCGACGATCGAGCACTACACCACGCCCGGGGGCCTCAATGAGGCTCTGGAGATCACCGGGATCGTGCGGAGCATCGTGCCGACCGGCAGGAAGTTCACCCAGGTCCACCGGCACTGGCAGGAACAACTCCAGGATCGATGGGGCGACCTGGTGCTTCCCACCGTCCTGCACGACTACTCCGTACGCGAGATCTGCCGGACCGGGTCCATGCCCATCACCGCAGCCCCCGGTCGCGAGGCCAAGCTGCTCATCTCCGGCTACCGCGAGCTGCTGCACCGTACCGTCCCGACGCTTGAGGAGAAGCGCTGATGCCGTCGTTCCTGGACAAGGCCGCCGAGTCCGACAAGGAGATCCGCAAGACCCAGGAGAAGGACCCTGCCGACCTCCGCGGGGCCCAGGAGCCGGACTGGGACAACCCCGATTCCTGGGGTAGCGGCGCCTCTCACACCAGCGATTCCACCAGCGACAATGCTGGCAATCCTGCCAGCGGCGGCCTCCACCAGCCCCAACGGCCGCCGTCCCCCACCTCGAAGAGCTCCACTCGTGCCCCGCGGCGTCGCGGCCGGCCGCGCGGCCCCGAGCGCGTACCGGTCAGCGTGCGACTGCTGACGTCGACAGACCGCAAGCTCACCATCGCGGTCGAGCAGACCGGCCTCAACCCTCAAACCATCGTGGAAGAGGCCCTTGAGGCCCACTTCCGGCGACTGAAGATCCAGGACCCTGGTCCCTCCGGACAGGAAGGTGTCGCCTGACGACCTTCTCTCGCCCTGACATTCGGCTTTCCGCCCGCGTTTCCGCCTGCTTTTCCGCACGCGGGAAGGCGGGCGCTTTGCTGCCTGACCTGGTCACAGGGGACGCACCCCCGACCAGGGCTCACCCAGAACGGCGCGACCTTGAGGCGAAGGGTGTGAAAGCGGACGGGCGCGTCCGCGCCCGGCACCCCCGGGTGCGGGCCCTTGCGGTCCGCGCGTTCACCGTCAACGGCCGAACCGGCCGCAGCCGGCCTCCCGGCCGTCGCCGGGCGCGGACCGCCACCTACCGCACGTCACGCGCCGCACTCAACGTGGGAATGGCAGTTGGAGCGCTGCGGGCCCGCAGCAGACATATCCCGCTGCACTCTGCCCCGGCCCCCACCTTCGGCCCTCAGGCCCCCCTACGGCCCTCTGACGGCCTCTCACAGCCCCACCCGGGCCTGGCACCTTCCGACAGCCTCAGCGCGCCACAGCCCCTTCTCCAGCCTCCCCGCCGTCCGTCCTTCGAAAGAGCCACCCAAAAGCGGGGGGCCGGGCGGGGCGGTACGGATCGTCGCCGTCTGCGGCGTTCAATCAAGCTAGATAACACGCAGATGCAGGAAGTTGATCACTGGGAAATTAGTTGCTGGATACACCCAGTGTAGGGTTGTGGTGGGTTTTCCGAAACTCTCCATGCGTGCGCCCATGGGAAGTTATCGGGAAACCCACCACAACCCTACATTCTTGCAGGTCAGCGAGTTTCCGCCTCCTGCATGACGACAGCCCCCACCGGGCTTCCCGGTGGGGGCTGAGCTGTCGCTGTGCAGGGGGGTCAGGAATCGTCTGCGGAGTCGTCTCCGGCCACCATCAAGCCCGGATACACCATGCCCGCTGATGTCCGTTTCTTGGCGAATCCGCGAACTTCCAGGCTCTTAGCGAACTCAACCTCACTGCTCGCCTGTTCGCCGCTTCCGTGGCACCAGCTCGTCCACGCGTTGAACAGCTCGCGGGCTGGCACCACCGCGTGTGGTGAGGCGATAGTCCGTTCATCCATGAAGCGGCCAAGGACGTCACTGGACGCCTTGTACTCCTCGGTCTTGATGCGGACGATCTCAGGCGGGGCGAGCCCCTTCTCCATGTAGTCGTGCCAGCCCTCGTATGCCCACTCCAGGACTGCGGGCGCGGCCTTCTTCAGCCGCTCGGGCAGGCCGCCGTCGCGCTCCTCCTCCGGGATCACGACGTCGAATGGGACGACGAGGATGCGTCGCCACACGGCCGGGTCGTCGCCTGAGACGAGCGGCAGGTGGTTTGTCAGCATGATGAGGGTGTGGGATGGGTCGAAGGTGATCGGGTTCTTGTGCATGAGATTTGCTTCGATTGGGTCGCCACCGACCAGGCGCTTCATGGTGGCCTCGGCGAACCGCTTGCCCTTCTCCGTCTCGGAGCAGAACGTCAGCCGAGCGCCGCGGAGCCGCATCTTGAAGGCGCCGTGTCGCTCGTGCTTGGACTCCATGAGGATCGCGGGGTCGACCTCGATGGCGTAGTCGCCGAATGCGGCCATCAGGGCGTCGCGCAGGGTGCCTTTGCCGTTGGCGCCGGTGCCGGTGAAGATCGGCATGACGTGCTCGGTGACCTTCCCGAGCATGGCGTACCCGAACAGGCGCCGCACGAAGGCCCGTACCTCTTCGTCGGGCAGGATGCGGGCGAGGAACTGTTCCCACTCCTGGGCGCCGGCGGGCTCGCCGTCCTCCTCCTCGGGCATCGCGGCACCGGCCACCTTGGTGATCAGGTCGGCTCGTTCACAGGGCTCAATCGTGCCCTCGACCAGATGGATCGTGCCCTCGGGAGTGTTGAACTTGTACGGGTCGGAATCCAGCGCCTTCGAGGCCGTGCTCATCGGAGCCAGGGACGACGCGATCTTCAGTAGTCCCTCAAGGCCGGAGGCGGACTCGGACTTGCGTACGTCCTTGTACAGGTCGTCGCGCTCGTCGCCGCTCATGTCCTCCAGGGCCTTGAGCGCGCTCTTCACCGTCTTCACGGCATACGCCATGTCGACGCGCTGCTCATCAAGAAGCCAGCGAGCACCATCCCACTCGTGCCAACCCAGACCATGGACGAACCGGAGCAGGTCGCCGTGCTCCTCGATGAACCGCTCAGCCATCCGTAGCTGACCACGGTGCTGGATCGACTGCATGGACCGAGGGCGCCGAGGCCGGCGAGGACGCTCGGGCGTCGTCGGGACGGAGCCAGCCCACATGTCCTCGTCGGGTGCGGTGTCGCGTGCTGCCGGGATGCTCATGCGGCACCCCCGATCCGGCCAGCATTGCCGCCAGCGGAAACGCTGGCAGGAACACGCGACGCAAGCGCGGTTGAGCAGGTAGAACCGGAACGCATTCGAGTCGTACTCCTCGGGTGCCCGGCCCCGGGACGCGCCAACGTCGCCGGGGCCTTCATCAGTGCCGAGGGGAGGTGTACGTACTCGGTGGGGTTAACGTCTCGTCCTCTCACGCGGCACCGCCGCAGCGGGCGGTCGGCATGGAGCGCGGACGCTTCAAGCCCGCGCGCATTCCTGAGCTGAGGGTCTTCTCAATCTCGTGCGGGGTGTCGACCCCGAGCCCGGCCGCCTGCGCGGACTCCGTCAGATGCTCCTCGGCGACGGCCTGGTCCACGAGCCCGGCCGCCACCAACTGGCCCGCGCGGTACGCCGCGAGGTTCAGCCGGTTGTTCCGCCCGCCCGCCTGCCTCATCGCCGCCAGCTCGTCACACTCCGACCGCAGGATGCCCGCGGCCCACCGCTGCTCGCGTGTGCCCTGCCTGGTCAGCTCCCGCAGCCGGGCCACCACATCGGCCCGGCGAGGCGCTCCCCCCGCTTTGGGTGGCGTAGGTGTAGTCGTGATCAGGGTCAGAAGCCACTCCGGCAGTACCGCCAGATCGGTAGGGCTCCCGTCCTTAAGCAGGTACGACGCGCCATTGACCACCGAGCCGATTCCGACGATGTAGCCGCCAGCCGCCCTGGTATCGATGCAGAACGCGGCGGTCCGCGCGGTGTTGCGCACGATCGCCCCGGCCGGAGCCCGGTAGACCAAGTGCTGGCCGCCGCTCGGGGTGAGGACCGTCATGGTCGGGGTGATGCAGGCGTCCGGTGTCCGGGCCGCAAGGGAGGCGAGCATGGTGACGCCGTCCACGATCTCCGGGGAATCGGACACCTCTCCCTGTTTGGGGACGTCCAGATCGAGCGCGACCAGACCCGAGGGCCCGCAGGCGACGCCGATGTTGAACGGTGCCCGGCCCCACGTCCGCTCGATGAGTTCCGGGTCACGGGTCGCCCGCGTTTCCCAGTTCAGCCAGCGCGGCTCCTTCGCACCCACCAGGAGGGGGTGGACGTACATCCCTCGCTCGGCGTAGCGCAGCGCGCTGGCCAGCAATGTTGCCCGGAGCGCCCGAGGTGTGGCCGTGTTGTGAGCCGGGCGATGTGGCACCGGGGCCGATCCTTCTCGTACCCTCATTGACGAGCGTCCTTTCTCGTACCGCTCGAACTTTGCCGGGATGCCTGTCCCGGCCTTGCAGTAGCCGAGGCGCCCCTGCCAGGGCGCCTTCGGTCGTTTGTGGGGCCTAATCGTGCACCCAAATCCGCCGTGGATGGTCATCCTTCATGGCGGAGCGGGGCGTAAGTCCCTATTTATGGTGGAGAACTGAGTGTGGGGCCCGGAGTTCCGGGCCCCACAGGCGTTAGCTCAGCGGAGTGCTGAAGCGGAGTACCCACCCGGGGCCCGGTCGGTGCACAGTGACCTCGACCGCGCGACCGTCGGCGGTGCGGCCGATGTGGGTGATCTGCAAAAGGAGACTTCCGACTGCGACGCCGAAGGCGTCGGCCTCCACCTGGGTGGCGGGGTACTGGATGACTTCCTCGATGACCTCGGTCTGGGCGAACCCAGCCTCTGCCATGCGGCTGATGATGCCGCCCCGGCCCGGGTCGGGGTTCTCGATCCCGGCAGCCTCGGCGACGTCCCGCGGCACGTACGAGTCGGCGAGCTGGACAAGCTGGTCGCCGTTGTACATGTGGCGAGCCCGGACGACGGTCTCCTCGGTCTCTGAAACGGCGAGGATGGCGGCTACCTCAGCCGGAGCTGAGCCGCGACGGACCTCGGTGTGGACCCGAGGGTTCCCTCCTAGCCGCTTGATCTCGGTCTCGAAGGCGCCGCGGCTCTCGCCAGCTTCCCGGCGCTCCTTCAAGTACCGCTCAGTTGCGTCACGGACGATCACGTTCTTGGTGCTCAAGGTGGTCCTCTCAGGATTCGTGCTGGTCGATGGGCCACTCGTAGCTGAGCGACCACAGGGTGGTGGGCATGACGTGGATGCAGACCTCGACGGCTCGCCCCTCGGAGGTCAGACCGATGTGGGTGATCTCGTAGACGGGGCGAGACATCGGGATGTTGAGGGCCTCTGCCTCTTCCTTCGTCGGAGTCCGCACGTCGATTTCTTCGCGGATCTGGACCTGAGCGTGGCCGGCTTCTGCGAGGCGAGACTTGCTGCCGCCCTCGCCGGTGTCCTGTTCTTCGAGCTGGGTGCCGAAGGCGACGTCCCCGGGGAAGTACGAGGTGGCGACCTGGACGGTCGTTTCGTTCGCGCGCATGGTGCGTGCGCGGACCAGGACCTTCGCGGCGTGGTGAGTCCCCAGGATCTTGGCGACCCGGGCGGGGGGCTTGAGACGGCTGATGACCGTTGCCGAGTGGGGGGTCATGCCCAGGCGGGTGATCTCGCTGGCGAACGCGCCGCGAGCACCGTCTTCCTCCCGGGCGGCCTTGATGTACCTGCCGGTGCCGTCGCGGTGGATCTTGCCAAGGATGGGAGAGACGAAGGTGCCCTCTCCTCGCCGGGAGAGGATCAGTCCCTCGTCTTCCAGGACCTTGTACACGTCCCGTGCCGTTTGGAAGGCGACCCCTTCGGCTTCCTGGAGGTCGCGGACCTTCGGCAGGGGGGACCCGGGCGGATACACGCCTCGTCGGATCTTGTCCCGAAGCTCAGCAGCCAGTCGCTGAACCTTCGGGACCTTGCTCTCCTCCACGCCTGCTCCCTCTTGTGTGATTGCTCATCCCCAAGTCTGTCAGAACTAGTTCTGTGTGGATAGCCGAGGCCGACCATACCTTGCGTGCGCACAGCTATGGAAGCGCAGAACTAGTTCATTCCGTCGTGTCGGCGACAGCCTGAACTAGTTCTATTGACAGCGACTCCGGAGAGTGCCTTAATCGTCACGTCGCCCCGCAGAACTAGTTCAGCGGAAGCGGTGAAAGACCCGGTATGCCTTCTGTAGCCGGGTCGAAGTCATGCCCAAAACATCAGGAGTCGGCCTGACATAGCGCGGCTCTCCGGGTGATCTGCCAGGACCGCCGGAGAGCCGCCGGGGCCGTTACACCGAGAGGAGAACGACCCGCATGAACATCATCGTCGCAGGTCAGCGCATCGTTACGAAGTCCGAGTTCTTCGAGGTGGCCCACGGATTCGACATGGTCGAGCCGTGGGACGTCGAGAGCGACTTCACGGCCGGCGGACTCGCCAGCCGGGACGCGCTGGACAGCTTCCTCGCCGACTTCCGGGTCGAGACGGCCACGGACCGCGAGGACGCCGCGTACTACAAGAGCCTGCTCCGCCGGATGCCGCGCGAACTGCGCACCCGGAAGAACGCCCCCACCGCCCCTGCTGCCGTCGTCGTCGCCGAGCTGGTGGCCGCCGACGATGCCCGCGGCTACGAGGCCGACGACATCACCGCGGACTGGACCGCCGCCGACTTCGACTCGTACGAAGTCCTCGCCACCCTCGGCACCCTCGACCCGGCCGCCGCCGTCGCCCGCGCCCGCGCGCCCCGCACCGAGCGCCGCGCGGTCCGCGCCGCCCTGCGCCTCGTCCGCGACGAGATCCCGACGGAGGTGGCGGCATGAAGTTCCTCGCCCACCTCGCCCTGTTCCTGCTGACCGTGCTGGAGATGACCCTCGGCGTGATCGCCGGTGTCGCGGCCCTGGTCAGCGTCATCACCGAAATGGTGGCCCGCGCGACTGCCGCCGGCGGCGACACCTTCGCCCGGCACTGCCGCGTCCGCCCCATCTCCCCTCGACTCCGCACCGAGCTGGCGACCGTGCTGTCCGGGATCGCGAACCCGGCGGCTGGAGGTACCCGATGAGCTACCGCGAGGAGCGCCGCGCCGACGCCGCGGCCCAAGCCGAGCAGTCCCGGAAGAACGCCGAGCTGCGGGCGGAGCAGGCCCGCGAGGACCGCCGCCTGGAACTGGAGGCGAAGCGCGAGGAGAAGCGGCTCGCCGCCGAGGAGAAGCGCAAGGACACCGAGGCCAAGGCGGAGCAGTCCCGAAAGGACGCCGACGCCAAGCGCCGCCAGGAGCAGGCGGACAAGCGGGCCCGGCAGCAGGAGAAGGACCGCAAGCAGGCCGCCCGCCGGGCCAAGGTCGGCAAGCTGACCGGCTGGCTGAACCGGAACCCGGTCACGGCGTTCGTCGGCCTCGTGATGGTCTGCTCGATCGTCCCAGCCGTCATCTCGCAGGTCGGCGCCCTGTCCGACGCTGGGGTGTTCGTCCTCCTGGCCGCGCTGCTCTCGGCGATGCTGGAGGGCACAGCCTGGGCGCTGACCTTCATGGGCAAGGCCGCCGAAGACGCCGGAAGGCCGGCGGGCAAGTACCGGGTCGCCACCTGGGTCACCGCGTTCCTCGCTGCCGGGGTCAACTACTGGCACTGGTCCGAGGCTCTGCCGGGCCACGAGTGGGTGGCCGTCGTCTTCGCCGCGTCGTCGCTCATCGCGATCTACCTGTGGGACATGAAGACCCACGGGTCGCACGGCAAGACCCGTGAGGAGCGGCGCCGGGAGAAGGCCCGCAAGAAGCATCTCGCAGCCCGGCGCAGGCACCACAAGGACATCGCCGCCGAGGCCGACCGGCTGCTGTCGGCGCTGCCCTTCGAGTCGGTCACCGAGGAAGAGGCGTTCGCCACCGCGTGGCGGATCAAGAAGGGTGCCGAGCCGGGTCTGTCCGCCGAGGTGTACGCGGACGCCACCAACGCCCGGGTCGCGCTCGGAGCCGCCTTCGAACTGGGTGAGCACGTCCGCCCGGAGCTGGTCCGCGCGGGGATGCTCGCGAGCCTCTACAACCCGCTCCCGCACCGGCTCTCCGAGGGCATCCCGACCCTCGGTCCGACCGTCCCGCTCCCCGCTCTCAAGAGGCCCTCACAGGGCGCTACAGCCCTTGCGGGAATTGGGGTGCACGGGTCCGAGTCCGCAAGCGAGAAAGCCCGCGAGAACGCAAGTGGGAAGGCTTCTGGGAACGCTGGCGATGACGCCAGCGGGAACGGTCGCCGGGGCCGGTCGGACGAGGAGCTGGAGGCGCTCCTGCCGGACGGGCTGAAGACCGCCGCGGAGCTCGTGGCGGAGGGCAACCAGATCTCCGCCGCTGCCCTGTCGAAGCGGATGGGCATCCGCCGGGACGACGCCCGGCGGCTGCGGGACTTGGTCGTCGCCGAGCGCAAGCTGCGCCTGATCGACACCGATGTCGCGGTGGGGGCCTGACCGATGGCCCGCCGGATCGCTGATCTCTGGGACCCCGAGGGGGAGCGGCACGACGTGCCCACCTTCCCCTGGGGCCTGGCCCCGGAGGGACTGGCGACCCGCGACCAGCTCGTGGCGAAGGGGCTCCGGCCCCGGGGCCCGGCCGTCGCGCAGGTGATGTGGTTCAGCCGGAAGTCGCCGACCGAGCCGCGGTTCGCCCGCCTCTACTCGCTCGACCGGGCCACCCCGCCCAAGCCCCGCTCCCCGGGCCAGATCGCCTCTCTCGCGGCGGCGTTGCGGGCCCGGCGCACGTGCCCTGAGTGCGGCGTAGTCCGTCCGTACTGCCTGCCGACCTCGCTCGGTGTCTGCACTCCCTGCGCGGATGGCTTCACCGCCGCCGCCTGACGAATCGCCCCGAAAGCGCGGGGCCCGGCGCCTCCCTTCCACAGTCGCCGCCGGGCCCCGCTTCCTCCCGAAGGAGAAGGACCAGCATGACCGAGATGCCGACCGGCTCACGCCACGAGAGCACGGACCTGGCCACCGTCACCTACGTCCACGGCGCGGGGCCGGCCACGGACACCAGCACCCCGGCCGCTGCCCCCGTTTTGGGTGGCACGACCGGGTCCACCGACCGGGCCGCGGTTGTCGAATCCGCCCGCCGCGTTCTCGAAGGCCGCATCACCACGGCCGGGGCCGAGCTCGCCAAAGTCGACAAGGCCGACTTCGACGCGTTCGACGACCGGCCCCTGATCCCGGCCTGGATGAAGTCCGCCGAGGGCTGGGCCATGTACTCGGGCGTGTTCTACCGCGCCCGCATCCGCGACTACCGGCGGTGGGTCCGCCGCCAGCGCACCGACCGGGGCCACGTCGCTCAGTTCAGGCGCGGACGCCGGCGGATCCACGACTGGGTGCGCGGCTTCGAGGGCATCCAGCTCCAGGCCATCGCCCACCAGGCGCACATCGCAGCGGCCGAGGCCCGCGCCGCAGCCCGCACCGCCCGGTTCACCCCGGGCCTGATGAAGAACAAGAAGCAGCTCGCCCAGCGCGAGGCCGACCGCACCCAGACGGTTGCGATGAAGGCGATCGCCGAGCACAAGAAGCTGCGGGCAGACCGACGCCGTGCCTACGGCCTGCGTATCGGCGCCGCGTACGGTCCGCCGCTGGCGGCGATCAGCACCGGCTACATGGGCGCTGGTGGGCTCGGTGCGACGGCCGGAGCGCTTGCCACGTTCGCCGGGGGCGCCTTTGCGGGCCGACACCCCGTCACGGAGGAGACGGACTGGTCGGCGGACTGGCGCTCGCTGGGGGACGGGGACCCGATGACCGCGCCGATGCTGGACGAGGTGTTCCGCCGGGCCAAGGTGATCGGCGCGGAGGAGACCCTGCACATCGTGCAGATGCCGATGTTGGACGCGCGAGGCGCCTGGTCGGCGGTGATCGACCTGCCGCCCGGAATTCCGGCGAAGAAGGCCATGCGTGCCCTTTCGGAAATCGCCTCTGCTCTCGGTGTGGAGGACGCGCAGGTCAGCATGACCAAGACCAAGGGGAAGGGTGCCCGCGCCGGTCGCCTGGAAATCTACGTCGCGAAGGATCTGCCGTTCACCGGCGCGGCGGACCCGGGCCCGCTCCTCGCCCTGGAAGCGGCCACCAATTTCTGGGGTCGCATTGCGATCGGTCCGGACGTGCGCGGACTGGCGATCTCGATTTCGGTGGTCGAGCGGTCCGGCCTGGTCGGCGGAGAGCCAGGGGCGGGCAAGTCGGCGTCCGGCAATGTGATCCTGCTGGCCGCCGCCCTCGACCCGCGCGTGATCCTGTGGCTCGCGGACGGGAAGGGCGGTGGTGACCTGGAGCCGTTCGAGCACCTTTGCGAGTGGTTCGAGGGGGACGCCGACCCGGAGGCGTTCTACGAGATGCTCAAGGCCGCCGTCGCCGACATGAAGGCGCGATACGCCCTGCTCAAGAAGCTGGGCAAGCGCAAGGTCACCGAGGAACTCGCGAACAAGTACCCGTTGCTGCGTCAGAAGCTGCTGTGGGTGGACGAGCTGATGTTCTACACGACCGACGACGACTACGGAAAGAAGATCACCAAGCTGCTGCGCAACCTGGTCTCCCGGGGCCGCGCGGCCGGAATCGTGACCTTCTGCGCCACCCAGAAGCCCGGCTCCGACGTCGTGGACACCAGCCTGCGGGACCTGCTGTCCATCCGGTGGGCGCTGCGCTGCACCACCCCCGAGGCGTCCGACACGATCCTCGGCAAGGGCGCCGCGGCGGCCGGATACTCGGCGAAGACCATCGAGCCGGAGATGCGCGGCGCCGGCCTGCTGTGGGCCGAGGGCTCCAACCCGGTCCTGGTCCGCGCCGACTACTACGACGACGACCAGGTCGAGCTGCTCATCAAACGCGCGCATGACCTCCGCGCGGCGGCCGGCACCCTCCCGGAGGGACCGAAGACCCTCGCCGACCAGCTCCGGGGCAAGGGCGAGCCGGACGCCGACATCCTCGCCGTCCTGGTCGACGTGTTCAACGCCTACGACCAGGAGGCGAAGGAGGAGGACGCAACCGGCGAGGTCAACTGGCTCCCGGGCACGGTGCTGGTCGACGCGCTCAAGACGGCCGGGCTGGAGGTCACCCCCGAGAAGCTCGCCCGCCTGGTGGTCCGCGAGGCCGACGAGAAGAAGAAGCGCACGTGGCAGGACAGCCCCTCCGCGCTCAACGGCTACCCCCTCACGGCGGTGCTCCGGGCGGTGCAGACGAAGTACAGCCTGACGGCCTGACCAACCCGGATCCATCCTGGACGGCCACCCGGTTTGGGCTGGTATGACCCCGGACCGGGCGGCCGTCGACCCGGACAGCAGCCCCCTCGACCTGGACAGCCCCCGTCCAGGTCGAGCCGGGAAGTGTCCAGGATGCGCACCCCATCTGACCTGCATCAACGCGAACCGATCCGGGTCGGATCCAAGTCCCAGAACCATCCCAAATCCTGACAAAAACAACACGACGGAGGACGACCCCCGATGGGCGTCAAGTACGTGCTGAGCGAGCCCACCCCGCCCGGCTGGTGGGCCAGGAACAAGGTGCTCGTCTGCTCCGTGGCGAGCCTCTTCGCCGGGCTCTACCTCGCGGGCGGCTGCGACAACCAGGCCAGCCCCGCACCGCACCCGACACCGACCCCGGCCGTCACCTCGACCCGCGATGGCAAGAGCTGAAGGAGGCCCCGGTGTTCGACAAGAAGCCCGACCTTGACCTGCACGGCCTGGCATACGTCAACGATGATCCGGTGGAGTGCGGGAACTGCGCCAACGGGTTCTCCCTCCAGATCTACAAGCGAGGATTCCGCGAGGTCTGGCCGGCCTTCATCAGTTGCCTTTCCTGCGGCAAGGGCGACGACCACGAAGTCATCACCAACGGCCTGGTCGACGCGGCGCTTGCCGCGCGCACCGGACGGCAGAAGGCGGCCGACTCCGACACCTTCACCGCCCACTGGCGCGGCATCGTCATGACCGGCGAGCTGGTCCCCGAGCTCATCCTGGACGACATCGTCACCGCCGCCACAGCACTCGGCGGCCAGGTCACCGGAGACACCAAGCGGTGGTGGCGCGCGAAGAAGAGGGCAGGCCGCGCCCACGCGGCGGCTGCTGCCGGGGCCGTCACCGACACGGCGAAGAAGAAGGCGGGCGATGCGGCGTACGCGGCGAAGGCCACCGCCCTCACCACGGCCTGGACCTTGCAGACCGGCGGCGCAGGGCCGACCACGGCCCCGAAGCCGAAGCGCAGCCGCTGCCAGGTCAAGGGCTGTCGGGCGGGGATGGTCACCATCTCGACCCGCGTCCACTCCGCCACCGGCAAGACCTCCGAGGTCAAGATCCCGTGCGGCGTCTGCCACCGCAGCACCTGACAGCCCATCCCCCGCAAGATTTTCCGGGCGCTGACCTGCACGAACACCCTCTATGCAGACTCAGAGTCTGCGAACCTCTGGACATGCAGACTCGGAGTCTGCATCCTTGAATTACCGCAAGCGAAAAAGAAAGCGAAAACGCAGACGGGAGAGCACCGTGCCGAACATCCTGACCAAGTTCTTCATGAGCCTCATGGGCAAGGCGTGGGCCTACGAGTCCGCCGAGGAAGTCCGCGAGGCCATCTCGGAGAACTCCTTCAACTCCCTCGCAGACCGGGTCCGTACGCACAACGAAGGCGCCGCCAGGCTCACGGATTCGCTCGCTTTCCAGCCCGGCCTGATCGACCTGCACGACGAGCTGCACGACACCTGGCACTACCTGGTCGCGCTCAAGGCGCGGGCCCGGCGGATGGGTTACCGCACCCTCGCCGAGCACCTGGACGCCGCCGCCGAGACGACCCGGGACACCCTCGTCCACGTCGCCACGGCCGCGGAGGCGACCGTCCCCGTGCCGGAGGCCCCCGTCGCCAACCGGTAGATACGCCCCGGGGCGGCCGTCACCCGGCCAAGGATCGCCGGCCGCCCCGGGCCCCGTGATCCCGCTCCGAACGGCAGCGGGAGGGAGCCACATCGTCCCTCACGAGACCGAAGGAGCCCGACATGAACCCCCGCCCCGACAAGGAGACCCGCGCCGCAGCCAAGGAACGGATCGCCGAGTTGAAGAGGGTCCGCGACGAAGCGCACGCCGCAGCCGACCAGGCCAAGGAAGCCGCAGACGAGGTCATGTGGCAGGCCATCGCCGCCGAGCTGGACCAGGGCCAGGCCCTCCAGCTCGACGCGGTCGACGCCACCGGCTTCAGCCGCGACCACGTCCTGCGCCGCACGAAGAAGTACCGCACCAACCAGAACTGACAGGCGAGCCCCCGGGCTTGGGCCCGGGGGCCACAGAGGCAGAAAGCCGAGGTCGCCCCGTGAGTACCGAGAACACCGCCGAAAGCCGCCCGCTCAGCGAGTCGGAGGCCGAAGCCGAGGCCCGCCGGATCATCGAGGGCCTGTGGAGGTCGGAGCCCGTCGCCACCGCGACCTCGTACGTCGACCCCACACCGGTCCCCGCGTACGGCACCGCGGCACCCGAGCTCCAGCCGGACCACCGGATCGTGCCCGCCTGGGCCGCCGGGATGGCCGTCGCCTCCATCGGCGTCGGCGCCGGCATCACCGGCATCGGGTGCGGTTTCTGGCTTGTCTGCCAGGGATTCGCCGCCGTGACGCTGACATCGGTCCTGTTCGTCACGCTCCCTATCGCCGCCATCGCCGCCGTCGTCGTCGCGATCGGCTCGGTCGTCCGGTCCGTGAAGGCCGCGAACGTCACGACCCACCACCACTACGCCGGACCCGTCCACCAGGAGCACAGCACGCAGGTCACGAGCCACGGCAAGTGGTTCGGCCGGTCCCACACCAACCTCAACCACTGATCGGAGACCGTGATGGCGAGCCAGAAGGCCATGAACCCCCCGCCCGGAGAGTGTCGGCAGTGCTGGTACCACGCCTACGCCTCCCGCGAGGCGCACAAGCACCTCCAGCCCCGCGAGGACTGCCCTGCGTGCGTGGACCACATGCTCAACGGCCACGGCAACATGATCGTCGGGCAGTAGGCGAAGTGCTCAAGAGCGCCCAATCGTCGCCGCCGACCCCCTGGAACTGACGCTCCCGCGACTTCCGTGAAGCGACCAGCACCGTCACTGCCAACTGAAAGGATTGTTTGATGGATCTGTCCAAGACTCCCGCCGAGCTCGCCACCGAGGCAGCCGAGGCCCTCCGCGCGCTCAACCATCGCACCCTGGATTCCAAGGCCTACACCGCGCCGCCCGCCGTGGGCGACACCGCACACGGCATCCGCACCCTGATCGAGCGCCTGCCCCAGACCCTCGACCAGATGAACGCCGCCCTCCTCCGCCTCGATGTGGAAAAGGCGATCCGCATGGACGACGGCACCGATCCCGAAGTCGCCGTCGCCGTCTGCGAAGCCGCTCTCCGCCGTGCCCAACTACTCACGGACGACCTCCTGAAGGAGTTGTCCATCGTCTCCGCCCGCACCAGCCACATGGGCGGACAGTGGGACGCGGCCGACGACGAGTAGCCCCACCCAAATCCGAAGCGACCCCCGGCAGGGAAAGTGCCGGGGGTCGCTTCGCGTCCAGAGTAGACCGGGACGGACTGACAGCATTCTCACCTGCCTAACCGTCAGCATTCTCGCTTGCAGGAACGAACGCGGAAATACAGACCGTGGCCTGCACCTCGCCTGAGCCATCGGATCGAGTGGGGAAACCTCGAATCACCAGCACGGTTAACCGTGCATGGTTGAGATCCTCACGGATGAGCACGGCAATCGACTCTGCATCTGGTGCAACCGGCCCGTCGGTCAGACCGGTACGGGAAGGCCACGCGATTACTGTCGGCAATCTTGCCGACAGCGTGCGTACGAGGCTCGGACCGCGATGCGTCGCGTAGCGGACGCCCTTGGATTCAACACCCCGGAGTGCTCCTCAGAGGCTTCATGAGGATTCCGATCCTTAGACCGCAGGCCGCTGAAGCACACGAGGGCTGCCGACAAGGCCGGTTCACGACCCCTTCCATGGGGATGATCAAATACAGAGAGAGGACAAAGGGGGTTCCCCTCGCGGGGAACCCCGGCAAGCCGGGAAAAGCACAAAGGCACAAGATGCGTGGCGGGGAGGGGCGGCTGTGGCCTGGTTGACGAGGATCGTGGCGGACGCGCAGGTCGAGTACCGGCTCAAGGAGCAGGCCGGGTGTGCGGTCGTGGAGGCCAGCGCAGCGGAGACGGTCGTCTTGGACGACGCAGCGGATCCCGCCGTCGACTACCGGCTGCAACCGGAGGGCGGGGCCGCTCTGGTGTGGATGGGCAGCGGTCTGGAGGCTCTCGGACTGGTCGAGGGTGCGGTGCTGGACGACGAGGGAAAGGCCGCTGCCCGGCGCATTATGGCGGGCTGCCACCCACAGACCGGGGCCCGGCTTGTCACCTCCCGAACGTCGGTCCGCGCCCACGAGAAGGCTCAGCTCACCACCGCCCGGTTGGTCGAGGCGATCGGGGCAGCAGCGGAGGAGAGGGGCGTCACGGCCGCCGAGCTGTTCGACGGCAAGCCCAAGCAGCTCCGGGTATTCGAGGCGCAGCGGCGTAACGTGCACCGGTTCGGCGAAGCGCACCGGATGCAGGTGGTCACCCTGCACAAGCTGGCGCGGGCAGCCGGCCTCGCCCTCGCCGACGTCTACGGCGACGCCGAACTTGCGACCGCATGGGCGCACAAGGACATGAGGGACGATGACCGGGTCCGTGGCTGGGACCTGGTCCTGGATCTGCCCAAGAGCGATAGCGTCCTTCATGGCCTCATGGACCAGCTCAGCGAGCAGGAGCTGCGCGACCTGGTGCACGAGGCCAAGCGCGACACGTTCCGCCAGGTGGAGCGGTGGGCCGGTTACGCGGTCGGCAGTACCGATGGTGAGCGAGTCCGGGTGGCGACCGGTGGTCTGCTCGCCTGGTCGGTCGAGCACCAGAGCGCCCGCCCGATCCGGGCTGGGGAGCCCGGCGACCCGCACCTTCACCTGCACGTCACGATCGCCAACGTGGCGCTGTGCGAGGACGGCGAGTGGCGCTCCATAGCCAACTCAGGCCAGGACCTGCACCGTCACGCGTCGGCCGCCGATGCCTATTTCAAGGCCCGCGTGCGCGCCCTGACGTTCGAACGGCTCGGGGTGCGGCGCGTGCGCCACGAGCGGACCGGCGCCTGGGAGGTCCGGGGCATCTCCGAGGAGCTCCGCGACTCATTCAGCCGCCGGGCCGCGCTCGTGGACGCGAAGGCCGGCGCCGACGCGTCGAGGACGGAGAAGCAGGCCGCCTCGATGGCGACCAAGCGCGACAAGGTCGAGGTCGATGCCACGACGATGCGTGAGAGTTGGCGTCAGCGCGCCGCAGCCGTCGTCGGCGACGTCGACGCGATGGTCGCCGCGGCTGCCCCCGGTCCACCCGGCCCGGACGGTGGTACCGGTCTGGACGGGCCCGGAACCGGTCCGCGCCTCCCGCCACCCGCCGACATCGCGGCCGTCATCTTCGATCCCGAGACCGGCCTGACCGCCAACGACAAGACGTTCACCCGTGCGCAGCTCCTCGCGGCCGTGGCGAACGCGCTGGAGTTCGGCATCGACGCGGGGCCGGACAGCCTGGAGCGGCTGTGTGACGACGTCCTGGAGGTCGAGGGCTACGCGGTGCGCGTGCCCACCATCGGCTCCACCGTGATGTCGTCCATCGCCCGCTACACCACGCAGGACATCCTCGATGCCGAGGAGAGCGTCCGCGCACAGGCGCTGGAGCGGTTCGACAGCAACACGGTGCAGCTCACCGCCGACCAGGCCGCTGCCGCCGTCGACGTCTTCCAGGTCGCAGCCGGATACGAGCTGTCCGAAGAGCAGATCGCCGCGGTGGTCCGGGTGCTGACCGGCGGGCACGGCATCGACGCGATCGTCGGTGTCGCCGGCGCAGGCAAGTCCACGTTGATGGAGGCCTGCCGGATCGGCTGGGACGCCACCGGCACCACCTATGCCGGCGCGACCCTCGCCGCGGTGGCCGCGCAGCAACTGACCTCCGCATCCGGCATCCCCGCGAAGACGGTGGCGGCCTGGCTCCAGGAGATCGAGGGCGGCAAGGGGCTGCGCGGCATCGACGTCCTGGTCGTGGACGAGGCGACGATGGTCGATGACCGCGCCGCCGCCGTGCTCATGACCGAGGCCGCACGTACCGGGACGAAGGTCGTCGGCATCGGAGACCACCTGCAACTCCAGGCGATCGGGCCCGGGGGCTGGTTCAAGGAGACCCACCGCCTGGTCCACGGGCTCACCCTCACCGAGAACCGCCGCCAGGAGGACGCCGCCGAGCTGGCCGCGCTGGACGTGTGGCGCACCGGCAACCACGAGCTGGCGCTGCGGATGCTCGCCGAGGGCGGGCGTGTGCACCCGGCCGAGACCGCCGACGAGGCCCGCTCCCAGATCCTCATGGCCTGGGACGAGCTGCGGCTCCAGCAGTGGGCCGACCCGCACGAGCTCATCGCCAACATGGTGGTGCTCGCCGCCCGCAACAGCGACGTCGACGCGCTCAACCTCGGCGCGCAGGCGATCCGCCGCGAGGCCCGTGAACTCGGCGCCGAGCACACCTACGCCCTGCCCGGCGGGGACACGCTCACCCTCGCCGTGGGCGACGTCGTGCGCGTCCGCCAGAACGACTACCGGTCTCGTCGCGGCGAAGGCCCGGACATGCTCAACGGCTACCGGGCCGTCGTCACCGCCGTGGACGAGCAGCACCGTGTCGAGATCACCTGGCGAGTCAAGGACACCAAATCCCCGGGCGGCCACCGCGAGGAATCCGGCTGGGTGACGCCGCAGCAGGTCACCAAAGGGGCGCTCTCCCTCGGCTACGCCATGACGATCGCCGCGAGCCAGGGCCTGACGTGCAACACCTCGCTGATGTACGGGCACGGCGCGAACGCGTTCGCCACCTATCCCGGCATCACACGCGCCCGGCAGCAGAACCACATCTGGTTGCCGTTGGCCGTCCTCGAGGACGAGCAGACCCGAAGCAGGCTCGGACAGGCCCGCAGCGAGAAGGAGCGCCTGGAGCGCGCCATCGACGCGTTCGCCCGGTTCCTCGGGCAGTCCCGGCCGGACAGCATGGTCTCCGACCTCCTCCACGAACCACCCGCTCCCGCACCTGTGCCGCAGCAGCGCGAACGGTCCGCCGAGGAGGCCCGCGCCGAAGCCGAACGGCGACTCGCACGAGATCGCATGGCCCAGGCGGCGCGCGCCCGGTCGGTGTCCCTGTCGCCACGGCAGGCGCACGATGAGGCGCAGCTCCAGGAGGAGGCCGCCCGTGCGGAGGAGAAGGCCAAGGAACTGCTCGCCCGCATCAAGGCCGACGCCGACGAGCGCGCGGTCCCGTCATGGAAGTCGCGGATCTACGGCGACCTCTCCATGCAGGAGTTGAACTGGCAGATCGCGCAAGGCGACCGCGGCGCAGCCGATGCGGACGAAGTCGCCACCCAGGAGGAGACGAAGGCGAGGCAGTTGGCCGCGCGCCTGGACCTCGAAAAGGCCACCGGGGCACCGACCCGGGGTCAGCGGTACGCCACCGAGGCCGGGAAGCTCCTCGACCAGGCCGAGGAGCTCCTCAGCAGCGCCCGGGGCCACACGGAGACCGCGTTCACCGCCACCGTCCGCGCCGACGAACGCACCAGGCAACTGGACAAGCTCGCCGAGAGCAAGGGCAAAAGCCGACTCGGACACCGCCTGATGGGCAGCTCCCTGAAGCAATACCGAAAGCTCACCGAGCAGCTCACGGCGGAACGCGCCGGGTACCGGCAGGTGGAGGGCGACGCGAAAATGCACGCTCGTGCGGCCGTACGGGAAGCGTGGAAGCTGGTGCAGGACAGCACCTTTGCCGAGAGTCTCGGTGTGGCGAACCAGCCCGTTCCCGCCGATGTCGAGAAGGCTGCCAAGCAGGTCACGGACATGCGCTCCGCCGCCGAGCGGCAAGGCCACCACCTCGACAAGCGGGACCGCGACGCCGTCGGCCGGGCCACCAGGCAAGCGGGCGAGTTCCGGAAGTACGCCGCCAGCCACCGCGCGCAGGCCGCCGACGCCCGCACCGAGAAGGCGTTGCGCGCAACGATCGCCGACAAGTTCCCCAAGTTGCACGACAAGGAGACGGCCGGACGCGAGCGCCGACAGGAGAAGCGGGCGGAGGCAATCCGGAACCAGGCGCCGGCCTACCAGCCGCCCGCGCCAGAGCAGTCCAGGGGGCGCTCGCTGTAGCCGGGGCCAGTCACCGGTGAACGCAGGTGGCCGCTGGAGGGCCTCCGCGGCCCCCAGACCCCCGCGCAGGTCGGCATCCCCCGACGCGAGACGGCATCGTCTGGGTCGGCCGCCGTCCGCGCCGGGGCACACCGCCCCTTGGGACGCATTCGGACGCGGGGTCGGAGAGTGCCGCAGTGGACCCTTGACCAGCGTGCTCAGGCGCGTAGGAGGAGGCTTGCCCTACAACTTGCCTCACGGGCACCAGTCGCCAGCCCAACCCCGCAGGTCCGGGCTGGTGGTCAAGGGGTTCAGGTCACGCCGACTACTCCTCCACGGCACCCTGCACCGGCGAGCAGCCCGGCCCGAGGACCCGCCGACTCCGCGACCTCACCGCTGGCTGGTCCTCCTCGCTGACGCCCACCAGGCCGTCATTCCCAGCCCGTTCGACGGGGAGCCGACGCTGAGTTGTCCGGGCAGACGAGGCGGTCGGCGACATCGCCGGACCGAGGCCAAGAGGCCGACGCGCAGTGCTCATATGACGAGTCTGACGGGCCCGGCGATCTAGCGGGCCAGGATGCTAGGTCTAGCGCTGGCGCTAGCAGCCGATCCCCGTAGTGACCTGCGGCCTAGCATCTAGCACCCCCCAGATCGGCGCCCGCCAAGGGTCCGCCGAGAGTGCGACGAGGCCAGCCTGTACGGCGGGTGCCCGGCGGACCTTCGGCGGACGGCCCGGCAGACACCGACACCTCTCGTACGGCTATCGCGTACATAGAGGTGTCGGCGAGCGAAAGAGGCTTGCCCACGGTCTCTGACCAGGGGGAACGCACGGATTCCCGCGAGAGGGGTTCCCACCTCCGGCAGTACCTCCGGTGCAACCCTGGGTCCGCCCATGCAGCCCCCTGTGCAGGCAACTGTGGGAGCAACCCCCAGTAGCGCTCACGGTGTTCTCCAGGGAGCCCACCAAGCCCTGGGCAAGCCTCGGTGGGCAAGCCTCTCCCACCGCTGGGCAAGCCTCTGGTCGACAGCTCGGTACAGGCCCGCTGGCGGGGTTTTGGGACTTTCGGAACCGGCCCATCGCGTGCGCCCGCGAGAAGGAGCGGCAGGACCAATCCGGACGGATCGACGGCTGATTGCGCGACTTGCGCAGGTTCACGCGCGCGCGCCCGTATGGCTGTCTCTCTCTTGCGCAGGCAGCCGCACGCCGACGTCCCCGGGAGAGAGATGGTCTTCTGAAGGATGGTCTTCTTATGTGGCCGATCCTCCGCACGCGGACGAACCGTGCGCGGAAAATCGCATGACGGTGAAACGCCCCGCTGCGGCTGACGAGAGGGGTGGCCTGCGCCGGGCCTACCGCGAGCCAGACCGCCGGTGACCGCCCACCGGGTCTTCCAGGCCACGATGAACCCCGCGGCGAGGACACGACGCATGACCGGTTGCCCGCGATGATGTCGCGGCCGGAGGGGAGTTCATCGCGGGCTCGTCGCGGGGTTCATGGGGTGCTGGGGCGGGGTCGCTGGCCCGGGGGCTGAAAACGCCCCGCCGTTGGTACTTCTCTGCCTCAGCGCCCCGTAGACGGGTTCTCTGAACCGCCGAGAGGCGCACTGGTCGCTGTCGGTGCTGGACCAGGGACGCGCTCCTCGACCTGGTTGTTCGTCCCGTCTCCACGGCCGAACAGAAAGGCCAGGACGAGGAGGGTGGCCGAGGCTGCCACCACCCCACCCAGGAGGTCCTTCTGAGGCGGGGCGGGAGTCTGTTCACCCGTGCTTCCGGTGGGGCGCCGATAGACGAGATACCCCACGAGAAGGCAAGCAACGACGATGGAGCCGTTCACGGGGTCAATGTGCAGGTTCAACTGAGACCCTTTGGTCCGTGGAACCCGGCAGGGCCGCCTGGGCACCTGCGGGTTCGATCCGAGGAGGAAGCCTTGAACTCGGCCAAAACGGGCGATATATGACGCCATATCGAATGTCCGGATTTGCAAGGCTTTTTTTTAAGCACCTCGGCGGAACGTCGCGGTGCGCCACTCCTTGGGCGGCGAGGCCACGGAACCTCAGTCAGCCAGGATACTGGGATGGTCGCCTCGCGCAGGCTGAGACGACCAACACGGCGGAATTGCCCCGGCCCCTCCAGGTCAGAGGACTGACCACCGCCGTTTGCGGCTGCTGACAGCGTTCTTACCGGCACCCCTTCATCGCGGCCTGCCCAGCCCGGCTCACTGTCGCTGTGGAAGCGCGAGGGCCCCGAGGTCGCCTTCTGGACGCTCCGGAACCCCGTTGGTGCCCTTGTGGGCGCTGTCAGGCGCTCTCACCGGTCTCCAGGGCCGCCACGGGCTCCGTCGCGGCCGTTTTCTCGTCGTGCTCGCGCAGCATTCGCATGACGGTCGCCGGGGATGGGTGGTGTCCCTTGCGGGCGCCCTTGGTGATGACTAGGCGGGCTGCGATATCGCGCAGGCTCAACTCCTGGGCCCGCAGGTGCAGTGCCATGCCGAGCATGTCGTCGTCGGTGACGCTGGCGCCGCCGATGGTCTTGCCGCGCTTCCTCGCCGATTCGTGGCCTTCAAGCGTCCGGTCTCGGATGTACTCGCGCTCCATGCCCGACAGCGCGGCGAGCACGGTGAACACGACTCCCGAGGGGTCGTGAGAGCCCTGGAGTTCGCCGGTGAGGAACTCCAGGCCGACGTCACTGGCGCGCAGCTCCTCGGCGAGCGTGGCGAGGTCGATGCCTCGGCCGAGTCGCTTGTGCTCGTGTACGACGAGAGTCACAGCGACGCCGGAGGCCCGGATCTCGCGGGCGAGGGTGACTGCCTTCTCCAGCTCCGGCCGCTTGGCGGCGCGGGTTGAGACCTTCTCCGAGAAGACCCGGGTAACCCCGGCCGCCGCGAGGGAGTCGAGCTGGGAGTCGAGTGACTGGCGGGCGGTGGAGGCGCGGGCGTAGCCGATACGGACATGGCCGACCGGTTGGGCGCCGGCCCCGGCCGGGCGCGGCAGCTCCACCCAGGCCGTACCCGGCTTGCGCACCGGAGGGACGGGAACGTTCAGCGCCTTCGTCAGCGAGGGCACGAGCCGGAATCGGGCGGTGTGGTACTGGACTGCCACCCTGCCCTTGGTGGTGCGGCAGGGGGAGCCCGCTGGTGCCGCGCAGGTGGACATGGGGCAGTCGTGCGCTTCAACGCGCTGGTAGTCGTCAGTCACAAGCCAACTGTTTCATGTGTATGTTTCAAACGGCAAGCCACTTGCAACGACCTATGAAACAGAGAACGTGCAGCATGATCGGCACGCGGCGAAGTGTTTTACGAGCGACCACCTATGAAACAGGCTGCCTGGCCCAGTGCCCTTTCCTCGGCCTCGTGCCGGGGCGACCCTGGAAGGGTGACCAGAAAGCCGACCCGTCGCTGCGCGCAGTGCAGGGCACCGTTGCCCCGGGACGCCGGACCGAACCGCAGGTACTGCAACACGGCCTGCCGGTCTCGGCACTGGCGCCTGGTCCACCGGCAGGCCACCGTGTTCCAGCTCGCTGTGTCCCGGGGCATCGAGATCCTCCGTGGAGAGCAGGCGTACGTGGAGGGGCGCTGCCCGGTGTGCGGGTGGGGCGTGTCCATTCGGAAGCGGGTCGACTCGGTCTACTGCTCGAAGAGGTGCCGCACGCGGGCCTGGAGGGCGCGGAAGCGGCTTGCCCTGGCTGCCGGTGACGCTTCCGAACGATCGTCGCGGGAGGCGTCACAGTGAGGCGCGTAAGCGTCACGATGGATCATGCCGCGCGGCCCCCATTGCAAGGCTGAGGCCCCCTTGACCACCTGCCGGGGTCAAGGCCCTGGCATCGCAGGATCGCCCACCAACGACTCCTGATCGCAGCCACAGGTGAAGGGGCCGCACTGCTTGCTGAACCACAGCCAGTCCACCATCGGCACGTCCTGCATCTGGTCGGTAAGGACCTGGCCCTCGTTGTCGACCCTCGCGAACGGGGGCTCGTACTTCGCGCTGCACTTGGTGCACCGCGCGTCGAAGTAGTACGAGATCTCGGTGTGCTGGTCGACCGGGATCACGGGATACCGGGTGCCGCCGTCGTGGAGCTGGACGGTGAAGCCTTCGGCGCAGGTGCAGGACATGACGGGATGGTGCCAGCGGCTGGCGGCTCGGCCGGGCTCACGGCGCGGCGCGTACGGGCGATGCCACAGGTTGACGCCAGCGAAGATCACCAACGGAGCGCGTTATCTAGCTTGCTTGCACATTTCTCGCAGGCGAAAACGCTGGCGACTAAGGAAGCGTGTGGAACTCGTGAGACCGTCCCACGCGCGCGCGTACGGGAAGTCGCGGAGTACAGATTCGCGGGCGCTCTATCTAGCTAGACTGCGCGCCATGTCGCTGATGCCTTTTGTGGTCGCTGTCGAGCCCGATGACCTCCAGGCGCTCAACGAGGTGGTGAAGGCGGGCAAGAAGGCCGAGCAGGAATGGCTGGAGGAA
>NZ_JBHXFA010000113.1:0-24887 GCF_042724175.1 Streptomyces sp. NPDC127084 | reverse complement strand
CGATGCGGGCTCTGCCGCAGGGTTGGTCGTCAGATGGTGGTCCGGCTGCTGCGGGACGGCCGGTGGGCGCCTCTCACCGAACGCCGGGCTGGTCCTCAAGCTCCCGGGTCAGTCCCAGAGGGAGATCGCGAGGACCAGGGCGGCGACCGGGATCAGCAGCCACGGTTCGGCCAGGACCAGCACTCCGGTGAAGAGCAGGGCTGAGTACGCCAGTGCCTTTGCCGCGCGCCGGCGGGACTTGTTCTTCTTCGATGCCTTGGCGTGAGGGGCCACCGGCTCAGGGGCCGTCGCGAAGATGCCCGTGTCGGCGGTGGTTTCGGCCGCGGTCGAAGTCGTGGCAGCCCCCGGGGTCGCGGTTGCGGTGGCAGTCACGGTCGCGGTTGCTGAGGTCATGTCGTTGTTCGTCATGGCATCAGCCTCGCGGCGACAGTGTCGCCCTCGCGTCGGCGATGCCCGCCTATCTAGGTGAAGACCACCGACGCGTACGTAGGGTCCGCAGGGCGAAAGTCGGTCCATGGACACTGTCATGGATCGCACGGAGATCGTTTTGCGGGTGACGGATGCGGACGGCCGGTGGTCGGCCAGGACGGTCTGGGTGGTGGTGCTCGACGGGGAGGCGTACGTCCGCTCGGCGTTCGGGCCGCGCAGTGCCTGGTACCGCCGGGTCCTGCGGCACGCCGACGCGGAGGTGGAGGTGGCCGGGCAGCGGCTGCCGGTCAGCCTTCAGCCGGTGCGGGACCCCGAGCTCGTCCAGCGGGTATCCGATGCCTACCGGGCCAAGTACGGGCTGACCTGGCCCGGCCCCGTGGAGTCGATGAACGGGCACGAGGCTGCGGCCACCACCCTGCGGCTAACGGATATCAGGCAGGTCTCGCAGTTGCCTACGTGAGGTGAGCCCCAGCTTGCGGAAGATGTTGCGCAGATGTGCGTCGACCGTGCGGGGGCTGAGGAACAGCTTGGCGGCCACCTCCTTGGAGGTGGCGCCGTCGGCGACCAGGCGGGCGATGTGCACCTCCTGCATCGTCAGCTGGTCCGATGCCTTCGACGTACGGCTGCGGGCCTGCTCGCCCGTGGCCCGCAGCTCGCCGGCGGCTCGCTCGGCGAACGCCTCCATACCGAGGTCGGACAGCGACTCGTGCGCCAGCCTCAGCGCGGACCGGGCGTCACGCCGCCTGCCCTGGCGGCGCAGCCACTCGCCGTACAGCAGATGTGCCCGGGCGCGGTAGACGGCCGGTGCACTGCCATCGAGCAGTCCGATCGCCTCCTGGTAGGCGGACTCGTCCTCGGTCACCAGGGCTCGCGAGTAGGCCTCGACGCCAAGGCCCCATGGGTGCCGGCCGGCCTGGGTGCGCTCTCGGAGGGACTCCAGGGCCGCGGCGGCGATCTCGGTCTCGCCGCACCGCGTCGCCGCCTCGACCAGCTCGGGCAGGGCGAGGCCCGCCAAGCCGACCGCGCCGTAGTCGACCGCCTGCTTCGCCGCTTCCAGCGCGGCCGGGTAGTCGGCCAGGCCGTTGCTGAGCACGGCCGTCGCCCACTGCACGCTCAGGCTCATCCGCTGATCCACCGACGCGAACAGTGCGACCGCCTCCTCGCGCCGTCCGCGCATCGCCGCCAGATGGAGGCGCGGGTAGACCAGCGGCGCCGCGCCGGTGGCGTCGGCGATCGCCTCCTCCTCGGAGATCAGCTCCATCGCGGTACCGAAGTCGCCCCTGTGTACGCTCACGGCTGCCTGCATGGCCAGTCCGATGGGCAGCGCGTGGAAGGAGCCCGACTCGCGGCCGGCCGTGACGGCACGGGTGGCGATTCCGTACATGGCGTCGAAGTCCCACAGTTCGGTGGCCACCATGCAGCCCAGTGACGGCCGTCTCGCCCACACCTCGTCGTCGGCATCGCCGACGACCGGCCTGAGGATCTCCCCCGCGGCCTCATGTCCGTCGCTGACCAGGCTGATCAGGCCGGTCAGCACCGCCGCCGTGCCGGACACCGGCTCATCCGCCGGCGGGGCCTTCCTGGCGGCAACCACCACCTGGTCGAGGCTGCCGAGCAATACGCCCATCTCGATGGCGTCCAGATAGCACTCCCGCGACCAGGCGGGATCGGTGGCCGCCAGCCGGGCGGCGGCACTCAGGAGGTACGCCGTGGGGCCTTCGTCCCCTCGGCGCCGGACGAACGACAGCCTGCCGCGGAGCAGGTCGGCCCTGGCGGCCTGGCTCGGATCGTCCGTACCGACAGTGGAGAGCAGGTCGGCCGCTGTGTCGAAGTCGCCCACCGAGAGCTTGGCCTGGACCGCGGCGAGAACCCGCTCGGCGCGTTGGACCGGGCTGATCGTGAGCGCGGCCGAGCGTTCGAGGAAGGCCGCCGCCGCGGCGACACCGCCGCGTTCCTGAGCGCGGGTGGCGGAGGCTTCGAGCTCGGCGGCGACTTGCTCGTCCGGGCCCGCACTGGCCTGGGCGCGGTGCCAGGCCCGCCGGTCGGGGTCGGTGACCGGGTCGGTCACGGCGGCCAGCGCCTCATGCGCCCTGCGCCGCTCGTCCGGGGCCGCGGCGCGGTAGGCCGCCGAGCGGGCGAGGGGGTGGCGGAATCGGATCCGGGTGCCGAACTCGACCAGCGGAACGGACTCCGCGACGGCGGCCGCGTCGATGTCCAGGAGTTCGGCGGCACGCCACAGCAGGACGGGGTCGCCGATCGGGTCGGCGGCGGCGAGGGTCACCAGCAGCCGGGCGGCCGGCGGCAGGAGCTCCAGCCGGGACTGGAAGCTCTGCTCGATCACGCCGGGTACCGAGTCGGGCTGGGCAAATCCGCCCGCCATCCCGGAGAGTCCGGCGGTCCTGGGCAACTCCACCAGCGCGAGGGGGTTGCCGCGCGCCTCGGCCAGGATCCGGTCGCGCACCCGTTTGTCCAACGGGGCGCGGACCGCCGCGGCCAGCAGCGCGCGGGCATCCGATTCGCCAAGACCCTGAAGCGAATAACTGGGCAGCCCGTCCAACTCGGGCAGGGAACTCGCCTCGCGGGCGGCGAACACGAGGGCGATCGACTCGGCCGAGACCCGGCGGGCCAGGAAGGCCAGCGCTTTGGCCGACGTCTGGTCCAGCCACTGAGCGTCGTCGATGACGCACAGGAGAGGGCGTTCCCGCACGGTCTCCACCAGGAGGCCCAGCGACGCGACACCTACCAGGAACGGATCGGGTGCCCCGGTGTCGAGGCCGAAGGCGATCTCCAGCGCCTTGCGGTGCGGCACGGGCAGCGCCGTCAGCCGGCCGGTGAGGGGCGCGAGCAATTGGTGCAGCGCGGCGAACGGCAGCTCCATCTCGAACTCCGCGCCGGAGACGCGGATGACGAGGAATCCGTTCGCGGCCTCGTCCAGCTTCCGGAGCAGCGCGCTCTTGCCGATGCCCGGCTCACCGCGCAGGACGAGGGCGCCGCCCCGACCCTCCCGGGCCGCTTGGAGCAGGGCGCCGAGTCGGCGCATCTCGTCCTGGCGGCCGATCAGCACATCCGTATATGTCTCGGGCATGGCCGAAAACATATGCGGTCGTGCGCCGCGGGGAAACGGCGGGGATGATCACGGTCGCCGACGGGGTGAGGGCAAGCGGCGGCGGAGCGACCGCTGTTGACCGGGGAGTGGGCGCGGTCTGCCGGGGAGCGACCGCTGTTGGCCGGGAAGCGGGCGTGGTCGGCTACGGGACGAGCACCGCCACCTACGGAACGACCGCACTCGCCTACGGGGGTCCGCCGCCGCGAGCCGTATAGGTGATGACTACCGACGCGAGCGGTGAACGCCCGCTGCGAGTCTCCTCCCATGACCCGCACCGCAACGCAACAGACCACCACCGACTGGATACCACTGGCCGTCCTGGCCACGGCCCAGTTCCTGGTCGTGCTGAGCACCTCGATCGTGAACGTGGCCCTGCCCCAGATCCGGGCCGGACTCGAACTGTCCGACACGGGCCAGGCATGGACGGTCAACGCCTACGTACTGGTCTTCGGGGCCCTGCTGCTGCCCGGCGGGCGCGCGGGCGACGTGTACGGCCTTCGCCGCGTGTTCCTGCTCGGTACCGGCCTGTTCGCCCTCTCCGCCCTGGGGGCGGCGCTGGCACCCACGGCGAGCGTGCTGATCGCCGCCAGGGCGGTGATGGGAATCGGCGCCGCGATGCTCGCGCCCACGGCGCTCGCCCTTGTGCTGACGCTCTACTCCGGCAAGGGGCGGCGTGGCACCGCGCTCGGAGTGTGGGGCGCGGTCTCAGGGGCCGGCGGTGCGGCGGGTGTGCTGCTGAGCGGGCTGCTCACCAGCCTGTTCGGCTGGCGTGCGGTGTTCTTCGTGATGGTGCCTCTCGCCCTGGTCGTCCTGGCGGCCACCTGGCTGCTGGTCGGGGCCGACCGGCCGCGCGGCGGAAGCCTGGACGCACCGGGCGCGGTGACGGTGACGGCAGGGTTGGTGGCGCTCACCTACGGCCTGTCGGGCCCCTGGCCGCTCGCTGTGATCGGTCTGGCGCTGCTCGGTCTGTTCGCGGTGCTCCAGCGCCGTGCCCCCGACCCGCTGCTGCCGGCGCGGATGAGGGTGGTGGCGGTGCCCAACGTGCTGATGGCCCTGCTGGGCGCGGTCTGGCTCGGGCTGTTCTACTTCCTGCCGATCTACCAGCAGCGGACCCTCGGCTACTCCCCGCTGGAGGCCGGGCTGACCCAGCTACCGCTCGCGCTCATGATCACCCTTTCGTCGTGGGTCACCGGCAAGGTCGCCAGCCGCCATGTGCTCCCCGCCGGCCTGCTGGTCCTCGCGACCGGATTGGCCTGGCTGTCCCGGACCCCTGCCGACGGCAGCTTCCCGGTGGACCTGCTCGGCCCGATGCTACTCATCGGCACCGGGCTGGGGGTGGCCTTCGTCCGGCTCACCGCGATGGCCTCATCGGGCGTCCAGCCCGCCGACAACGGCCTGGCCGGCGGGTTGGTCAACGCCACCCGGCAGATCGGCGGAGCCATCGGCCTGTCCTTCCTGACCCTGCTCCCCTCCTTCGGCGCGGCCTTCCTGGCCTGTGCCGTCCTGACCCTCCTCATCTCGGCTCTCTCGACTCGAAAGGCCTGACCATGTCTCTCGACAAGCCCTACATCAGCGGCCACTTCACCCCCGTCACCGACGAGATCACCGGCCACGAGCTGAAGGTGCGCGGAACCCTCCCGCCCGAGCTGAACGGCCGCTACTTCCGCAACGGCCACAACCCGAAGCCGGGCGTCACACCCACCCACTGGTTCCGCGGCGAGGGAATGCTCCACGGAGTCCGCCTCCAGGACGGCCGGGCCGAGTGGTACCGCAACCGCTGGGTACGCACCCCCTTCCTGGACGGAGTGCCGTTCACCGGAACCGAGCTCGAGGTCAGCGCCGCCGCCACCAACATCATCTTCCACGGGGGCCGCTACCTGGCCCTTCAGGAGGCCAACCTGCCCTGGGAGGTCAGCGCCGACCTCGACACGATCGGCGTCTACGACTTCGGCGGGAAGCTCACCAGCTCGATGACCGCCCACCCCAAGGAGGACCCGGAGACCGGCGAGCTGCACTTCTTCAGCTACAGCCCCTTCCCGCCGTACCTGACCTACTACGTGGCCGACGCCTCCGGAGCCATCGTCAGGTCGGAGATCGTGGACGGCTCCGGCCCGTCGCTCATGCACGACTTCGCCATCACCCGCGAACACGTCGTCTTCATCAACTCGCCGGTGGTCTTCGACCACGCCGAGCACTCCGGCATCCCCTACCGCTGGCACGACGACGTCCCGCTGCGTATCGGCGTGATGCCGCGCAACGGAGGCAAGACCACCTGGTTCGAGGCCCCCGACCAGGCCGCACTGCTGCACGTGGCCAACGCCTACACCGACGCACGGGGCCGGATCGTCCTCGAAGCACCCCGCTTCGACCGCTCCGCCTGGGAGAACTCGTGGAAGTGGTGGGTCGGCGCTCCCGGTTACGGCACCAGCCCCGACGCCGGCTCGACCTTCTACCGGTGGATCATCGACCCGGCCACCGGCAAGGTCACCACCGAGTCCCTCAACGACCTGGTCACCGAGTTCCCGTCGATCAACGAGGCCCACACCGGTTCGGACTACCGCTACAGCTACGCCATCGCGTTCCCCGGCGCTGGCCTGTCGGGCTACCACACGGCCAAGCTCGACTCACGCACCGGCGAGCAGCGGCTGTTCGCCCACGGCGAGGGCCGGATGCCCGGCGAGGCCGTCTTCGTGCCCGCCGAAGGCGGGTCCGCCGAGGACGACGGCTATCTGCTCACCATCGTCAGCGACCTCAAGGCCGACGCGTCGGAGCTGCTCGTCCTGGACGCACACGACCTGAGCACCGTGGCCGAGGTCGAACTTCCCCGCAGGGTGCCCGCCGGCATCCACGGCGACTGGATCCCCGACACCGAGCCGTCTGCCTGAGCCGTCTGCCCCCCTGAGCCGGCTTCGCAGCCTGCCCGTCTGATCCCTCCAAGCTGCCCGGTCCGCCGCTGACTCCCCCCAGCGGCGGGCCGGGCCCCGACATCGAGGAAGCGCCATGACCTACCCCGCGACCATCGACGAGAACGCCCCCATCGTCGCCGAGCACACCATCCGGATCGCCGCTCCCCTTGAGCGGGTCTGGCGGCTGCACACCGGCATCAGCTCCTGGCCCGAGTGGCTGCACGCCGTCACCGAGTCCCGGCTCGACGGGCCCATCACCCCCGGCACCACCTTCCACTGGGTGACCGCGGGGCTGTCCATCGACTCCACCATCTACGCGGTCGACGCCCAGCGCCGCATCCTCTGGGGAGGTCCCGCGCACGGCATCACCGGCGTGCACGAGTGGACCTTCACCGAGGACGGCGACGGTGTCGTGGTCCGCACCCGGGAGTCCTGGGCCGGGGCGCCGGTCGAGGCCGACCGGGACAACCTCGCCGCCCTCCTCGACGACTCGCTCGGCACCTGGCTCGACGCCTTGAAGAAGGCGGCGGAGTAAGTGGCCGAGCCCCTCTTCCTCACCGATCTGATACTGGCCCTGGTGCTGGCGGTCACCGGCGGCCTGCTCGGCCGCCGGGCCGGCCGCCGACAGGCGCAGCCCGCACCACAGCAGGGCGGGGCGCGGTGGAGCCCGCCCGTCCTGTACGTCACCGCAGGAGTCGTCGCCGCCCGGCTGGCGGTCGCGGTACTGCTGCTGGTGACCAGCGGGTGGCAACTGGTCGCCCACCGCTTCCTGCTCGGCCTGCCGGTCGTGGCGCTGCCCCTGGTGTGGGTGCTGCTGCGGCGTACCGCCGTCGCCGCGCACACCACGGCGACGGGTGCCTGGCTGTCCTTCTACTTCCTGTACGTCCCGCCCGGTCCACAGGATCTGCCGGTCACGGCCGCGGCATCGGCACTCCTCCTGGCCACGACGATCGGGATCTCCCTCCTGATCGGCGAACGCCGCTCCCGCGGCGGCCGACTGGCCCGGCTGCCCTGGCTCTCCGGGGTCGCCGCCGTGGCCACCGCGGCGGCAATGAGCAGCCTGTTCCTGGTCAGCGGGTCACCGACGACGGACTGGGGCGGCGGCCCGGAGCGCGCCGGGCACTCCGTACACGCCATGGGCCACGGGCACGGCGCCGGGGCCCCGGCCATGCGCTCGGTCGACGAGCTGACCGGACCGCGCGCCGGCACCCCCGACGCCCGCTTCACCCTGACCGCCGCGCACAGCACCGTACGGCTGTCCTCGGGCAAGAAGATCCAGGCGCTCACCTTCAACGGAATGAGCCCGGGCCCCGAACTGCGGGTCGCCAAGGGCCGGCTGGTCGAGGTCACCCTGGTGAACAAGGACGTGGCCGAGGGAGTCACCCTGCACTGGCACGGCGTGGACGTGCCCAACGCGGAGGACGGGGTGCCGGGTGTCACCCAGAACGCGGTCCGCCCCGGCGAGCGGCATGTCTACCGCTTCGTACCCGACCGCACCGGAACGTACTGGTACCACACGCACCGGGACGCCGAACGCTCCGTGGAGCGCGGCCTGTTCGGCGCGCTGATCGTGGAGGACGGGCAGCAGGGTGTGCAGCAGAACGTGTTCACCCATCTGTGGCCGGGCGGCGAGGACCAGATCGGCGCGTTCGGCACATCCGACACCGCCGAGCGGCGAGCCATTCCGGCCGGTCGGCCGGTGGTGCTGCGACTGATCAACAGCTCCGAGGAGCCGCACCGGCTCATGCTCGGCGGCACCCCGTTCCGGGTCACCGCCCACGACGGCAACCCGATCGGCGACCCGGGAGAACTGAAGCCCGGCACGGACCTCTTCCTCGCCGCCGGTGGCCGCTACGACGTGGCCTTCACCATGCCGGACGGGGTGGTGTCGCTACGGCTGGACACCTCCGAGATCCCCAACAACGCGGCCCTCGCCTTCAGCCCCAACGGACGCGCCGAACCCGCCGCGCTGGAACCCGGCACGCTCTTCGACCGCCTCTCGTACGGCAAGCGGACCGGTCCGGAAACCGAAGGCGGCCCGTACGACCGCGACTTCGACCTCGTGCTGGACAACGGCTTCGGCTTCAGCGGAGGTTCGTTCACCTACACGGACACGATCAACGGCCGGCTCTCCCCGGCCGTGCCGACGCTGATGGTCCGCGAGGGCGACCGGGTGCGGATGCGTATCACCGCCCGGGGCATCATCGACCATCCCATGCACCTGCACGGCCATCGGATCCGCGTGATCTCACGCAACGGCGAGGCAGTCACCGGCAGCACCTGGTGGACCGACACCCTCAACGTGGCCCCCGGTGAGAGCTACGAGATCGACTTCAGCGCGGACAATCCCGGTGTGTGGATGGACCACTGCCACAACTTCGAACACGCCGAGAGCGGCATGATCATGCACCTGGCGTACGACGATGTCACCACGCCGTACCACGGTCCGGCGCACTGAGGCACGCGGCGCTCAGCCGCACCACAGGCTCGGCGCCGTCCAGCCGGCGTACCGCGGGACGGCCCGGACCGTCGCGCGGGACGGGGCCGGCAGCAGGTCTCGTCGCGCAGGGCCACGGCCGGCGGTGGCCCAGTCGCGGGCTGGGGGCGTCCGGCCGCCCTGCCGCGGGCCCTGGTGGCGCCTCCCTACCGCTTCCGATGGCCGCTGACAGCGCCCGGCGGCGGGTTCCGGCCGGACGGCGGGGCCCCCACAGCCAGATGGCGGGGGATAGTCCGGACAGTCGCCGGATGGCTGTGCGCGGTGCCGGGCGAGGACCGTGAGGCCTATGGCACGGCGGGAGACGGAGGCCGTACTGCACCCGGACTCGCACCCGGAAGGGTCCCGGGCAGGGGCGGCGCGTGCCACCTCCGGCGGGGTGTCCGCCACGGGGCGGCTGATCGGTCTCGACGTGGCCCGCGGACTCGCGGTCCTCGGCATGTTCACCGCACATCTGAGCCCCGATCCGGCGATGGGCGGTGTGCAGGGCTGGGTTTTCGAGCTGGCGCGCGGCCGGCCCGCCACTTTGTTCGCGGTGCTGGCCGGATTCACCCTGGTCATCCTCACCGGCCGACCGGAGCCCAGGACCGGGCGGGCCGGGCGGCAGGCGGTGGTGCGGGTGCTGATCCGATCCGCGGTGCTGATCGTGCTGGGGTACGCCCTGACCGCCCTGGACACCCCGATCGATGTGATCCTCGCCGCCTACGGGATGCTCTTCGTCCTCGCCCTGCCTCTGTACCGGCTCTCGGCGCGCGCTCTGGCCGCCGTCGCCGCGGCGACCGCGCTGGTCATGCCGCCGGTCTGGTATCTGCTGGCGGCCGCGGTCGACGGCGGAAGCTGGTCGGACACCGTGATCGCCCTCGACCCGCTGGCCAGGGCCACCGGCTCCGACGGGTTCGTCGAGTTGTTCGTCACCGGTGAGTACCCCGTTCTGACCTGGCTTCCCTTCATCCTCACGGGTATGGCGGTGGCGAAGCTCGACCCGACCCGGCGGGTACTCACCAGGATCGCCGGCACCGGGTGCGCGCTGATCGTGCTCGGGTACGGCGGCTCCTGGCTGGCTCTTCACCTGGTGCCGGGCGCGCTGCCCGCCGTCGCGGCCGCTACGGACGGCGGGCCGGCCGGGGCCGCCTGGTGGTCCGACACCGTCGGCGATCCCGAGACCCTCACCCCGTACTGGCTGCTGGTGGGTGCTCCGCACAGCCAGACGACCTGGTCCATCCTGGGCAGCACCGGCTTCGCCCTCGTGGTGCTGGCGCTCTGTTTCATCGCCGCGGGCCGCTCCGCCTTCTTCCGGTGGCTGTCCGCCCCCGTCGCGGCGGTCGGTTCCATCGCCCTGACCGCGTATACCGCCCATATCGTCGCCCTCTGGGCACTGGGCATCGACGACCTCGACGCACTGTCGTACTCCGCCTGCCTGCTGCTCCTGCTCAGCTTCAGCGTGGTGACGATGCTGTTCGCCATGCTCTGGACACGGCGCTTCCGGCGTGGGCCGCTGGAGTACATGGTGTACGCCGCGACCACTCCGGCCCGGCTGATCACATGACCGAGGAGGCAGTTCTGTGACGATACGTCTGACGCTGTGCGCCACCGCCGGACGGGCCACCAGGGACACCGTCCTCGGCGACGGGCCACTGAGCGGCACCTTGAGCGGCACCCTGAGCGCCACCGCCCTGACCGGAGCGGGGCTGCCGCCCTACGCGGTGGTCGTACGCGCCCCGTCGGCGCGCTGCGCGCAGGTCGCCGCCGCGCTCGGTCTCGGGTCGGACGCGATGGTCGAACCGGCCCTGCGCGACATCGACTACGGCACGTGGCACGGCCGTACCGTCGGCGATATCGCCACGACCGATCCCTACCGGCTCAGCGCATGGCTCAAGGACCCGGACGCCATGCCGCCCGGGGGCGAGTCCGTGCGGCAGTTGTGCCGGCGGACGCGTCCCTGGCTGAGCGGGCTGCGAGCCCTCCAAGGGCCGAGTGGGTTGCCAGGGGCGCGAGGGCTGCCGTACGAGCGTCGACGCGGCGAGGATCCGGATGGCCTCGGGGCCCACTTTCTGGTCATCGCCGAACCGGCTGTGGTCCGCGCCCTGCTCGTCAACGCCATGTGTGTACCGCTGACCGCCTTCTGGCATCTGGACGCGCCGGCCCTCTCGGCGGTGTCCCTCACCTCCCGTCCGTCCGCGCATGGTGACGACGCCTGGGATGTCGAGTCCAGGGGTGCCCCTGTGGTGCGGAGCCGCAGGCCCGCCGACGCTTCGGACAGCCGGGTCGAGATCTGATCAGGGCGGTGCGCGGCCTTGGCCTGGCACCGGTCGAGGCCGAGGTCGAGGCCGAAGCCAGGGCTGCGTGGCCGCGAGGCTGCGACCAAGGTTGGACGGGGCAGCGACGAAAGTGAGCCGCGAGGCGCGGAAACCGGCGGTTAGGGTTTCGGCGTGGACGCGTCATCGAACTCCTGGGCGGCCCGGATACCTTCCGGGGTGCGATCCCCGATAACTGCGGGCTGGCGCTGGTTCGCCCAGCCAGGTCAGTGGTCCCGGCGCAGGATCGCGGGTGAGGCCGTGCTCGCGCTCGCCCTGGGGCTGCTCGTGGTGAGCCTCGGCGATCTGGTGGGGCAGCCCGCCCTGGAGATCTACGGCGGAGGATGCGCGGCGGTCGCCCTGTCGCTGCTGCGGCGCCGGCTGCCGGTGAGCGCGCTGGCGGTGACGTCCGGGCTGGCCCCCGTCTTCGACGGTTTCGTGCCCCTGATGTTGATCGTCGGCTGGTCGGCGGGACGGCGGATCCCGGGGGCCGGTCGGGCGCTCGCCGCGTTCACCGGCGCCTATCTGCTCTCTCTGGGCGGGACACTGCTCGACGCCGGCTGGCCGAAGAGCTATCTGGTGACCACGGTGCTGCTCACCACCCTGTTCTTCCTCGCGACGACAGTCGTACCGGGCCTGGCCAGCCGTTACTGGTCCCAGCGCAGGACCCTGCTGCAGACCCTCCAGGACCGCAACCTCCAGCTGCTGCGCGAGCGCGAGATGGTGGCGTGGCAGGCGCGTCTGAGGGAGCGGCAGCGGATCGCCCAGGACATGCACGACAGCCTCGGGCACCAGCTGGCGCTCATCGCCGTGCACACCGGGGCGCTCGAGGTCGATCGTGAGCTCACCGAACGGCAGCGGGAGGCCGTCGGGGTGCTGCGCGAGGCGTCCGTGACGGCCATGCACGAGCTGCGTGAGGTCGTGGGCATCCTCCGGGACGGGGTGGAGGCGTCCGCGCCCGTGGCGGACGAGTCGGGGCGGGCGGCGCGCGGGACGGCCGGTATCGCGGAGCTGGTCGAGTCGGCCAGGGCGGCGGGTCCGAACTCCGCGGCGGGTACCGGATTCGCGGTGGAGCTGCGCCGGCTGGGCGAGGCCAGACCGCTCGCGGCGGCGGCGGACCACGCCGCGTACCGGATCGTCCAGGAGGCGCTGACCAACGCCTTCAAGCACGCGCCGGGTGCGCCGATCGCCGTGGAGCTGCGCTATGAACCCGACTCGTTCGTGGTGGAGATCGTCAACGGTCCTGCCGCGGATACCGCGCAGGCCGTGGGAGCGGTTGTCAGCGGCGGTCAGGGGCTGACCGGGCTGCATGAACGGGCCCGGCTGGTGGGCGGAATGGTGCACGCGGGGCCGCTCGATGACGGCGGCTTCCGGGTGGCGGGGGTGCTGCCGTACGGCGTGGTGGAGGCAGCTCCGATCGTCGGTGCGGCGGACGACTTTCGGGGGCAGCAGCCGCCGGTCCCGCTCGGAAACGGTGTCCCGGTCATGGACTGGACCGTTTCGGAGAGGGAGTTGGCGATGGGTGGCAGGATCGGGGGCGGCCGGAGCCGGACGAGCGGGGTGGCGCTGGGGTGCGGGATCGCCGCGGCCGCCTTCGCGCTGCTGGTGGTGGCGGGCTTCTTCGGGGTCTTCTTCCTGATGGGGTCGCTGGAGAAGGGGATGATCTCCCCCGAGGAGTACGAGGCGGTCGCGGTGGGGATGCCGGAGAAGGACGTACGCGGCCAACTGCCGGACGGCGACACGTTCGCGACGGTGGGACTTCAGGGCACCGGGCCGAAGCGCCCCGCCGGTTCCTCATGCTTTGTCCTGATGTCATCCGAGCCCGGGGAGAGCATGGAGACGGAACCGGTTTTCCGGTTCTGCTTCAAGGACGGCAAGCTGGTCGAGAAGCGGGCGTACGAGGCCAAGCGTTAGCGCTGGCTGAATCAGTGCCGACGTGAGTGGTAGGGGAGACGCTGTGACCCGGTCCCGGAGCCAAGGGGCGCCGATCAGAGTGGTGATCGTCGATGACGAGCCGCTTATCCGCGCCGGGATCCGGCTGATCCTCACCTCCGATCCGGACATCGAGGTGGTGGGCGAGGGGGCGAACGGTCGCGAGGCCGTGGAACTGACCCGGACGCACGACGCGGATGTGGTGCTGCTCGACATCCAGATGCCGGTGATGGACGGCCTGACCGCGCTCTCCGAGCTGCGCAGGGTCGCGTCGCAGGCCAGGGTCATCGTGCTGACGACCTTCGGTGAGCCTGAGAACGTGATGCGGGCGCTGGAGCAGGGGGGTGCCGGGTTCCTGCTCAAGGACACCGCTCCCGCGGAGCTGATCCGGGCCGTGCGCGCGGCTGTCGCGGGGGACGCCTATCTCTCCCCCGCTGCGACGCGTCACGTGGTGGACCAGCTCGCTTCCGGACGGGCTGCGGCGCGGGCTGGGCAGGCCAGGGCGCGGCTGGCGGGGCTGAGCGCCCGCGAGCGGGAGGTGCTCGCGTTGCTCGGAGAAGGGCTCTCCAACGCGGACGCGGGGCGCAGGCTGCATATGAGCGAGGCGACCGTGAAGACGTACGTGAGCCGGATCCTGGCGAAGCTGGAGTGCGAGAACCGGGTGCAGGCGGCTCTCCTGGCGCGGGACGCCGGACTGTGAGGCCTCGCGGCGGGGCGAGGGCTGTGCAGCCGCCGGTTACCGAGGTTGTCCACAGGTAGTTGTCCACAGGGGGAGACGGCCGTCTGACGTGCGAGTACCTTCTAGGTCATCGACGCGAGTCGGTGTGGCTGACGCAGAGCGACGGGGGAGGCGGTCCCGCCATGGGTGAGGTCGAAGCGGTGGTGCCGGTCCAGTGGTCGGCTTCCACTCCCGGGGGAGCACGGATTCCTGAGGTGCCCGGATTCGCGCGGCCCGGGGGCAGCGGGCGGGAGACCGCGAAGGAAGCGGGCAAGGCGCTGCGGGCCAAGGTGCCGCGCTCGTCGCACGACACTCTGACCGTCACCGCCGGGCGTCCCGACGCGGTGCGGGCCGTCGAGGAGTCCAGCCGCGGCCGGGTGCCCGACCTGGCCCCGATCCGGGTGGGGCGGATGGCCGCGACGCCCTTCGCGTTTCTGCGCGGCGCGGCGGGACTGATGGCCCACGATCTGGCGGCGACCCCGGTCACCGGTGTCGCGGCCCAGATCTGCGGTGACGCCCACGCGGCCAACTTCGGGCTGTACGGCGACGCGCGTGGACGCCTGGTCATGGATCTGAACGACTTCGACGAGACGGTCACAGGCCCCTGGGAGTGGGATCTCAAGCGGCTTGCCACCTCCATCGTGCTCGCCGGGCGTGAGACCGGTGCCGACGAGGACACCTGCCGCAAGGCCGCGTTCGACGCGGCCGGGGCGTACCGGCGGACCATGCGCCTGCTCGCCAGACTGCCCGTGCTGGACGCGTGGAACGCGATCGCGGACGAGGAGCTGGTCTCGCACACGGACGCCCGTGATCTGGTGGGCACCCTGGAGCGGGTCTCAGAGCGGGCCAGGAGCAACACCAGCGCGCGGTTCGCGGCGAAGGCGACGGCGACCGGGCCGGACGGCGCGTGTCATTTCGTCGACGCGCCGCCGGTGCTGCGCCGCGTCCCGGACGAGGAGGCGAGCGCCGTCGCGGCATCGCTCGGGGAGTATCTGCGAACGCTCTCGGAGGACCGGCTGCCGCTGCTCGCCCGATACGCGATACACGATGTGGCCTTCCGGGTGGTGGGCACCGGCAGCGTGGGGACGCGGTCCTATGTGGTGCTGCTGATCGACCACCGGGGCGAGCCGCTGGTACTCCAGGTCAAGGAGGCGCGTGCCTCGGCGCTCCTGCCGTATCTGGAGGCCGCGGGCTTCGAGCCGCCCGAGCAGGTCCATGAAGGACAGCGGGTGGTGCAGGGCCAGAAGCGTATGCAGGTGGTCAGCGACATCCTGCTGGGCTGGACGACGGTGGACGGCCGGCCCTTCCAGGTGAGGCAGTTCCGGAACCGCAAGGGCAGCGTGGATCCGGCGGCCCTCGCGCCCGACCAGGTGGACGACTACGCCCGGATGACGGGCGCGCTGCTGGCCCGGGCCCATGCCCACAGCGCCGATCCGCGGCTGCTCGCCGGGTACTGCGGCAAGAACGAGGAGCTGGACGAGGCCGTGGCCGCGTTCTCCGTGCGGTACGCCGACCGTACGGAGGCCGACCACGCCGATCTGGTGGCCGCCGTGCGAGGCGGGCGTATAGCCGCGGAGCTGGGCGTGTGACCGGTCGCACGCCGGGTCGGGCCTGACGGGCGAGGGTCTGCCATACGCTGGGCGGGTGACTGAGGACCCGCCCGGGGTGCCGACGACCCTGGCCGACGACGAGCAAGGCGACCATCGCGTGGACGAGCAGAGCAGCGTGGATGAGCACGGCGCCGATGGCGCGCGGACCGCGTCCGGTGATCCGTCTGCCGAAGGCGCCGCGGCCGGCGAGCGGCCCGAGGCCCGGCTGGCGCGCGCGGTGCGTGCGGCGGAGCAGGCGCTGATCGAGTTCGAGATCGCGGTGGAGACCTTCCGGGTCGAGGTGGAGAACTTCTCCCGGCTGCATCACCAGAAGCTCGGGCCGATGTACACGCGGCTCGATGAGCTGGACGCGCAGATCGCGGAGGCCCACGCGGCCCGTACCGGTGATCCGGAGGATCTGCGCCGGGCGCGGGAGGCACGGGCCATGGTGCTGCCGATGCCCGGGGTGGAGGAGCTCTTCCACGGCTGGATCGACTCGGACGGCCTCTCGCCGGAGGCCGCCGCGATGCTCACCGACCACCAGTCGGTGCAGCCGCCGAAGCGGGTGCGACCCAGTGACGAGGCACGCAAGCTGTACCGGGAGCTTGCCCGCAAGGCGCACCCGGATCTGGCACAGGACGAGAAGGAGCGGGCCCGCAGGGAGGCGTTCATCACCCGGGTGAACGCGGCCTATGGCCGCGGGGACGAGGCCGAGCTGGGTGAGCTGCTGCGTGAGTGGGAGTCCGGACCGGCGCCGGAGGCTTCTCCGCTCACCGAGAGTGAGGCTCTCTACGCCCGCCTGGAATGGCTGTCGCAGCGCAAGGAACTGCTGACGGTGATCGCCAGGGAGCTGGAGGACAGTGCGATCGGCGCGATGCTGAGGATGGCTCCGGACGACCCGGACCGGCTGCTCGACGAGATCGCCGAGCAGCTCCTGTCGCAGGTCGCACAGCGGGAAGCCGAGCTGAACGGCCTGGTGCAGTAGGTTTCCAGGGACGTCCCCGAAAAGCACGAGAGAAGGCTCGCACCCATGAACTTCGCCCCGCTGCCCTCGATCGAGGCCGCTTCCGTGCCGGCCGATGGTCTGGTGCTCGATGTCCGCGAAGGCGACGAGTGGGCGGCCGGCCATGTCGACGGGGCTCTGCATATCCCGATGAGCGACTTCGTGGCCCGCTTCGGCGAGGTCACCGAGGCTGTCGCCGATGGCCGCCGTGCCCATGTGATGTGCCGGGTGGGGGGCCGGTCCGCCCAGGTCACCCAGTACCTGGTCCAGCAGGGCATCGATGCGGTGAACATCGACGGCGGAATGCTCGCCTGGGAGTCCGCCGGCCGTCCCATGGTCACCGAGGACGGCCGTCCGGCGTTCGTGCTGTAGCGCTGGCCGCTCCCCCGGCTCCCGGGCGCTGCTCAGCCGAGCGGGTGGGCGGCAAGCAGGTCGCCCAGGGCTTCCTCATGGGCCGCGGCCGGGCCGAGGGAGAGTTCGAGCTGCTTGGCCCAGGCGTGGTAGCGGTGGAGCGGGTAGTCGGTGTCGGCGCCGAAGCCGCCGTGGAGGTGCTGCGCGGTCTGGACGACGCGGCGTACGCCCTCGGATGCCCAGATCTTCGCCACCGCTATATCACCGGATGCGGGCAGCGGCCCGCTCGCGTCGGTGCTGATCCGCCAGGCCGCCTGCCACAGGGTCGCCTCCATCGCCCGTAGGTCGATGTACCGGTCGGCCGCCTGTACGGCCACGGCCTGGAAGGTCGCCACGGGGAACCCGAACTGCTCACGCTTGCCCGTGTACTCACTGGTCATCGACAGCACCCGCTCACCGAGGCCCAGGGCCAGAGCACAGGTCCCGGTCGCGAGCAGCCCGCGCAGCCATTCCCAGGCGCCGTCCGCCGCGATCAGCGCCTCAGCGCCGATCCGCACCCGGTCGAGATCGACCTCGGCGTAGAGCTCCCCGCTGGTGGAGAACTGCTCGGCGAGTGACAGTCCCTCCTGCCCCCGGGGCACCAGCGCGAGGACCGCTCGCCCGCCGTCGGTGTGCGCCGGGATCGCTATCAGGTCTGCGCACTGCGCCCAGGGCACTCCGGTCTGCACTCCGTCGAGAATCCAGGAGCCACCGTCCTCATGGGCCCGGACCCCCAGCTCGGCGGGATCGTGACCGGTACGCCCGTTGGCCCCCACCGTCAGCACCAGCTCCCCGCGGCCGACCCGCGGCAGCAGCCCGGCGCTCAGCGCAGGGTCCCCGAAGCGCTCCACGGCCATGGCCACCGCACAGGTCTCCAGCAGCGGCACCCGTGCCAGCACCTTCGCCGACTCACGCAGCACAAGGCAGAGCGCGAGGGGGTCGAGGCCCGCTCCGCCGTACTGGGGAGCGAGCACCAGTCCCAGCAGATCAGCCCCCGCCAGTCTGGCCCACAGCGCCCGGTCGAACTCCTCCGCCACCGCGCCCGGGGTGAGAGCCGGACTCGGCACCGAGTCAGGGACCACCCCCGAGAAGACGGCCCTGGCTGCCTCGACAGCCGCTTGCTGCTCCTCGCTGAAGGTGAAGTCCACTGTCCTGTCCCTCCGCGTACCGGCCCGCTGACAACCGTCCGATCACCAAATCTGACGGACCGTCAAGATAGAGCAGCCCGACGCGGAAGGGAATGGCATGGGCGGAGCGGGACCTCGTGCTGTGACCGGATAGGTTCACCGGCTCGCGACGCCCGGCACGGCATCTCGCTGCGTTGCCGAATCACCCGAGTACATCCAGTACGAGGGCGGATACTCCGCCGTGCGATGCGGCCCCTCGGCCCCGAGGGGCCGGAGGAGACCCCACGCACGCACCGGACGCCGCGAGCTTCCCGGCAAACCTGTCCGGCCGCAGCGCCAGCCGCCGACCCTCGGCCGCCGACTCAGCGGTCGAAGTCCAACTCCACCTCTGGGGTCACGGCATGGGACTGGCAGGCGAGCACATAGCCCGCTTCGGTCTCGTCCTGCTCCAGCGCGAAGTTCCGGTCCATTCGGACCTCACCGGACACCAGGAACGCCCTGCAGGTCCCGCAGACGCCGCCTTTGCAGGCGTACGGAGCGTCGGAACGGGCCCGCAGCACCGTCTCCAGCAGCGACTCCCCTTCCTGCACCGGCCACTTGCCCGAGCGGCCGTCCAGCGTGGCGCTCAGCGTGGCGCCCGCGGGCACCATGGCCGGAGCCGGGACCGGGGCCTCGTCCACATGGAATATCTCCTCGTGGATACGGGTGCGCTCCACACCGAGACCGCGCAGCGCCCGCTCCGCGCCCTGGACCAGCCCCAACGGGCCGCACAGGAACCAGCCGTCCACCTCCGCCACCGGAAGCAGCGACGGCAGCAGCCCGGTAAGCCGCTCCTGATCGAGCCGCCCGGACGGCAGCCCCGCCTGCTGCTCTTCCCTGGACAGCACGGTGACCAGTTGAAGCCGTTCGGGATAGCGGTCCTTGAGGTCGGCCACCTCCTCCAGGAACATCGTCGAAGCCGCCGTCCGGTCACTGCGGATCAGACAGAACCGCGCCTCCGGCTCCCGCTCCAGCAGCGTCGCCGCCATCGACAGCACGGGAGTGATCCCGCTGCCGCCGACAACGGCCGCGAAGTGCCCGGGGCGGGGCGGCAGCACGAACCGGCCCATCGGCTGCATGACCTCGACCGTGTCCCCCACGGCGAGCTCCTTGAGGGCATACGTGGAGAACTCCCCGCCGTCGACCTGGCGGATGCCCACCCGCAGCACCGGTGCCGCGCCCTCGGGGGCGGCCGGGGCGCAGATCGAGTAGGTACGCCGGATCTCCTCGCCGTCCACCCCCGTGCGGCGGACGGCGATGTGCTGGCCGGGTGTGTGCCGGAAGGCGTCGTGGAGCTCGGTGGGGACCGCGAGGGTGACGGCCACCGAGTCGTCCGTGAGCCGCTCGACCTCGGTGACCCGGAGCGGATGGAACATCTACAACTCCTTGAAGTGGTCGAAGGGTTCGCGACAGGCCGTGCAGCGGCGCAGTGCCTTGCAGGCTGTGGAGGAGAAGCGGCTGAGCAACTCCGTGTCCATGGAGCCGCAGTGCGGGCAGCGCACCGTGAGCGTGACCGGCACCGGACCCGCCGCCGCACCGTGGCGTGGCGGCGCTATCCCGAACTCCGCCAGCTTGCGACGGCCTTCCGCGCTGATGTCGTCGGTCGACCAGGCGGGGGAGAGCACCTTGACCACCGTCACCTCCGCGATGCCATGCTCATGGAGCCGCTGCTCGATGTCCGAGGACATCGCCTCGATGGCGGGGCAGCCGGTGTAGGTGGGAGTCAGCTCCACCTCGACCCTGCCCGGCCCCAGGACCCGCACCCCCCGGAGCACGCCCAGCTCCTCCAGGGTGAGCACCGGCAGCTCGGGGTCGGGCACCGACCCCGCGAGCCCGCGCAGCTCGGCTTCCAGCACGGTGTCGGTCACCATGACGCCCCCGGGTGGCTGCGGTGCAGATGCTGCATCTCCGCCAGCATCCGCCCGAACGACTCGGTGTGCAGACCCTGCCGGCCGGCGCCCGCCGACCAGGCTCCGGTGTCCGCTGTTTCCGGCACGGTCAGCGTGGCCCGCCCGAGCACAGCCGAGATCGAATCGAGCCAGCGCGCCCGCAGTGCGTCCCAGTCCACTTCCAGGCCCTCGACCGGCTGGAACATCTCCCCGGTGAACCTCCACAGCGCATCGCATGCCCGCTGCATCCGCTCATGGCTCTCCTCGGTGCCGTCGCCCAGGCGCAGGGTCCACTGCTCGGCATGGTCCTGGTGGTACGCCACCTCCTTGACGGCCTTGGCCGCCAGCCCCGCGAACTCGCTCTCGCCGGTGGCCAGCTCGGCGAAGAGCAGCCGCTGGAAGGTGGAGAAGTAGAGCTGGCGGGCGATGGTGTGCGCGAAGTCGCCGTTCGGCTGCTCGACCAGCTGGAGATTACGGAAAGCCCGCTCCTCCCGCAGATACGCGAGCTCGTCCTCGTCGCCGACGAGTGACAGCAGTGTCCGGGCCTGGCCGAGCAGGTCGAGCGCGATGTTGGCCAGCGCCACCTCCTCCTCCAGGACCGGGGCATGACCGGCCCACTCCCCGAGTCGCTGGGAGAGCACAAGGGCGTCGTCGCCGAGCGCGAGTGCGGCCGTCACAGGTGCTTCACCCCTTCGGGGATCTCGTAGAAGGTGGGGTGCCGGTAGGGCTTGTCGGCGGCGGGCTCGAAGAAGGAGTCCTTCTCGTCCGGCGAGGAAGCGGTGATCGCCGCGGACGGCACCACCCAGATGGACACGCCCTCATTGCGCCGGGTGTAGAGATCGCGGGCATTGCGCAGCGCCATCTCCGCGTCCGGGGCGTGGAGGCTGCCGGCGTGGGTGTGCGAGAGCCCGCGGCGCGAGCGCACGAACACCTCCCACAGCGGCCAGTCGGTCGAGCTGCTCATGCCGTCGCCTCCTTCTGCTCTTCGTCGTGCTTCCCGCCCGACCGGGACCCGGGGCCCTCCGTGGTGCGGGCCGGCTTCGCGGCATACGCCGCGGCTGCCGCGCGGACCCAGGCGCCTTCCTCATGGGCACGGCGGCGCTGGGAGATCCGCTGTTCGTTGCAGGGCCCGTCGCCCTTCAGGACCTGCCAGAACTCGTCCCAGTCGATAGGGCCGAAGTCGTGCTGCCCGCGCTCCTCGTTCCACCGGAGCTGCGGGTCGGGGAGGCTCAGGCCCAGAGCCTCGGCCTGGGGGACGCAGATGTCCACGAAGCGCTGGCGGAGCTCGTCGTTGGAGTGCCGCTTGATCTTCCACTCCATGGACTTCGCCGAGTGCGCCGACTCGGCGTCCGGGGGGCCGAACATCATCAGCGACGGCCACCACCAGCGGTTCACCGCGTCCTGCGCCATCTCGTGCTGCGCGGTAGTGCCCTGTGAGAGGGCCAGCAGCAGCTCGTACCCCTGGCGCTGGTGGAACGACTCCTCCTTGCAGACACGGACCATCGCGCGTGCGTAGGGGCCGTAGGAGCAGCGGCAGAGCGGCACCTGGTTGGTGATCGCCGCACCATCCACCAGCCAGCCGATGGCACCGACATCGGCCCAGGTCAGCGTGGGGTAGTTGAAGATCGAAGAGTACTTCTGGCGGCCGGAGTGGAGCTTGTCGAGCAGCTCGTCACGGCTTGCCCCGAGGGTCTCCGTCGCGCTGTACAGATACAGGCCGTGGCCTGCCTCGTCCTGCACCTTGGCCATCAGGATCGCCTTGCGCCGCAGCGAGGGCGCACGGGTGATCCAGTTCGCCTCGGGCTGCATGCCGATGATCTCCGAGTGCGCGTGCTGCGCCATCTGGCGGATCAGCGAGGCGCGGTAGTCATCAGGCATCCAGTCGCGCGGCTCGATGCGCTCGTCGGCCGCCACGGCAGCGTCGAACCGCGCCTGCTGGGTCATCGCCGCGGTCATGTCCTCGGTCACTGCCGTCATCGGACCCCCTACCGACCGATCGTTCGGTTGAATCACTTCAATGGTGAGTCCGAGGCCCGTAAGGTGTCAACCCTGTGGATAACCGCGGTGAGCCGGTGGACCGAAGAGACTCGTGGGAATCGGGGCGGGATGGACTCGTACGGCAGCGAGGGCGCGAGGAGTGAGAACGCGCCTTCGGGTGAGGGCGGTGCCCCGGGCGGCATAGCGGGCCTCTCCGTCCCCTACCAGGTGGTGGCGGCGATCGCGCTCGCCCTTGTCGGCACCCTCGCCTGCGTCCACCTGGGCATGGTGTTCCTTCATGTCGCCCCGTCGAACACCCTCACGAAGCAGCATGGTGAAACGGTCGACGACTGGGTCTACCCCGAGTTCGAGCAGAACTGGAAGCTCTTCGCCCCCAATCCGCTGCAGCACAACATCGCGGTCCAGGTCCGCGCCGAGGTCGTGGACGGCCAGGGCGATCGCAGGACCACGGAGTGGATCGACCTCTCCGCCGAGGACGGCGCGGCGATCCGGGGCAATCTCCTCCCCAGCCATGCGGACCATAACGAGCTCCGCCGCGGCTGGGAATTCCTCGTCAACTCCCACACCGAGGACAACCGGCCGAACGGCCTGCGCGGCCGGCTCTCCGAGCAGTATGTCCGTCGCATCGTGATGCTCCGACTGGAGCGCCGCGACCTCGGCGGCCGCGTGGAGCGCATCCAGGTCCGGTCCGCCACCAGCTCGGTCAAGGCCCCCGCGTGGAGCAAGGAGAAGACCGACACACGGGTGTACTACCGGCGGCTTCCCTGGTGGAAGGTCACCGAAGCGGATCTCCCCCTCGGCGCACGCAACACCGCCGACGACGCGGTCAGGGCCCGGACGGATGACACGGAGGCGGCCAAGTGACCCAGGCCCATGAAGCCGGTGGCGGCGGTGGAGCCGGTGGACTCCACGAGGGGCACCAGGCCCACGAGGGGCACAAGGCCCACGAGGCCCACGAGGGGCGGGGGCGCAAGGCGCCCGACCAGCGGCTGGCCGCCGCCATCCAGCGTGTGACGGCGACAGCGCTCGGTCCGTACCAGACGGCGGTCGTCAGGATCGGCTTCTCGTTCACCTGGCTGGTGTTCCTGCTCTGGGAGTTCCCGCAGCGCCATGAGCTGTACGGACCCGAGGGTCCGTGGAGCTGGGACATGGCCCGGCAGCTGATCGGGACCAACCACTCGTTCACGGTGCTGATGTGGTCCGACAGCGGGCTCCTGTTCGAGGCGGTCTACGCGATCGCCGTGCTCTCCAGCGTTCTGCTGCTGCTCGGCTGGCGTACCCGCGCCATGTCGGCGGTCTTCATGGTCGGTGTCCTGTCGCTCCAGAACCGCTCCATCTTCATGGGGGACGGCGGCGACAACGTCATCCACCTCATGGCGATCTACCTTGTCTTCACCCGCTGCGGCCAGGTGTGGTCCCTCGACGCCGGACGCGCCCGGAAGGCCGCCGCAGAGGGCGGCACCGGGCGGGCGGGCGCGGCCGCGGGCCCGGTGCTGTGGGCGCTGCTCGGCGCGGTACTGCTCGTGGGCTCGCTGCTCGAGTGGGTCGGCGGTGAGTGGTGGCTGATCCTGATCCTCTGGATTCTCTGGCTCTCCCAGGGAGCGTGGTGGCTCGTCGACCGGAGGGCGCCGGGTGGTGAGCTGCGCACCTTGTTGGACGTACTCGCCAACCTCCTCCACAACGCCGCGCTTGCCGTGATCATGGCCGAGGTCTGTCTGATCTACGCCACCGCGGGCTGGTACAAGATCCAGGGCTCCCGCTGGCAGGACGGCAGTGCCCTGTACTACCCGCTCAAGCTGGACTACTTCACTCCCTGGCCCGCGCTCTCGGACATCCTGGCCGGCAGCGGGCTGATGGTCATGGTGGTCACCTACGCCACGGTCGTCGTCCAGGTCGCCTTCCCCTTCACCCTCTTCAATCGCAAGGTCAAGAACGCCCTGCTGGCGGTGATGATGCTGGAGCACGCGGGGATCGCCGTGCTGCTCGGGCTGCCGTTCTTCTCGCTCGCGATGATCGCGGCTGACGCGGTGTTCCTGCCGACGGCGTTGCTGGTCTGGCTCGGCGGCCGGGCGGCGCTGGGCCGGGACCGGCTGCCGCGCCGCGGCGGCCGGGGGCGGGTGCCCGGGCAGCGTGGTGCGCCGGATGAGCAAGTCGCACGTACCCTCGTCGGGTGAGCAGCGAGATCCAGGAACCGGTTCAGTACGACGAGGGGTACGGCCCCGAGGTCGGTGTCGGCCCGCATCCGCGCCCCTGGCCGGAGGGTGCGCCCTACGACCGGGAGCTGCTGGCCCACGGTGACCGCCGCAATGTCGTCGACCAGTACCGGTACTGGACGCGGGAGGCGATCGTCGCCGACCTCGACACCCGCCGCCATGACTTCCATGTGGCCGTGGAGAACTGGGGCCATGACTTCAACATCGGCTCTGTGGTGCGGACCGCCAACGCCTTCCTGGCGAAGGAGATCCATATCGTCGGCCGGCGCCGCTGGAACCGGCGGGGCGCCATGGTCACCGACCGCTACCAGCATGTACGCCACCACGGCGACACGGAGTCGCTGACCGCCTGGGCGGCTGCGGAGGGCCTGCCGATCATCGGGATCGACAATCTGCCGGGCGCGGTGCCGCTGGAGCGCACCACGCTGCCCCGGCGCTGTGTGCTGCTCTTCGGCCAGGAGGGCCCCGGGCTGACCGAGGAGGCCCGCAAGCACGCCGCGATGGTCTGCTCGATCGCCCAGTTCGGCTCGACCCGCTCGATCAACGCGGGAGCGGCGGCGGCGATCGCGATGCACGCCTGGATCCAGCGTTACGCGACGATCGCCGAGAGCCCCGGCGCCTGATCCCGATCAAAGGCGGTCCGCCCGTGTCCCCGCGCGCGGACGCGGGCACGGGACACGGGCGGACCGCGGCCGGGATGGCCCGATGTCAGGCCTGGCGGCGCCCCGCCACCACCCGGGAGCGGGTGGAGACGAACGCG
>NZ_JBHXFA010000112.1:0-24933 GCF_042724175.1 Streptomyces sp. NPDC127084 | reverse complement strand
GGCTGGGCGGTCCGGGGTGCGCCGGGGCGGCCCCCCCGGGGTCCCGCCGGGGGTATCCGCCCGGTTACCTGTCCCGCAAACCCCCCCGCGGGCCCGCAAAACGAGACCGGGTACGGGAGTGAGGACTGGACGCTCGTGTCAGGCCTGCACCGCGCCGGCGCCCGTGACCTCGCCCAGGTAGGCCGCCGTCTTCTCCGGGTCGTAGAAGTAGTCCTCGAAGTCCGACGGGTCATTGAACCCGTTGGCGAACCGGGCGGCCACGGGCTGGAGTTCGCCTGCGGCGCCGAGGAGGTTGAGGACGTGCTCCGGGGGCGCGGCCAGCATCGCGTTGGTCCACTTGGTGGCGTGCCGGGCGGTGTCCCAGTAACGGTCGAAAGTGGACTGCATCCATGCCTCGCCGAAGGGGCGGTCACCGTGCTCGGTGATCGAGGCCAGGTAGGAGGCGGCGCACTTGGCGGCCGAGTTGGCGCCCTGGCCGGTGATCGGGTCGTTGGCGACGACGACATCCGCGACACCGAGGACGAGGCCGCCGCCGGGGAGACGGCCGACGGGATGGCGGACGGTGGGGGCGTAGCGGCCGGCCAGGGTGCCGCCCGCGTCGGTGAGTTCGACCTTCGTGGCGCGGGCGTACTCCCACGGGGTGAAGGTCTCCATCAGCTCCAGCGTGAGCGCCACGTGCTCCGCCGGGTCCTTCACACCCTGGAAGACGTCGAGCGGACCGCCGGGGATGCCTTCCCAGAAGAGGATGTCCGCGCGGCCGGAGGTGGTGAGGGTCGGGATCACGAAGAGCTCGCCGACGCCCGGCACGACATTGCAGCGGACCGCGTCGAAGTCCGGGTGTTCCGGGCGGGGGGCGAGGCCGTGGACGTAGGAGACGGCGAGGGCGCGCTGCGGCTCGGTGTACGGCGAACGGGCGGCGTCGCGGGCGAACATGGAGACCAGTTCGCCCTTGCCCGCCGCGACCAGCACCAGATCGTAGGTGCGCGAGAAGTAGTCCAGGTCCGAGACGGCCGCGCCGTGGATGACGAGCTGGCCGCCGCGCTGGGCGAAGGTCTCCATCCAGCCGGCCATTTTCACCCGCTGGTCCACCGACTGGGCGTAGCCGTCGAGCTTGCCCACCCAGTCGATGACTCTGGCGCCCTCGGGTCCGGCGACCGAGACGCCGATGCCGTCGATGTTCGGGGCCTGCGACTCCCAGAAGCCCAGCTGGAGGTCGCGCTCATGCTGAAGGGCCGTGTCGAACATGCATTGGGTGGACATGACCCGCCCGGACCGGATCTCGTCCGCCGTGCGGTTGGACATGAGTGTGACGTCGTAGTTCTGCGCCTGGAGACCGAGGGCGAGTTGGAGTCCGGACTGGCCGGCACCGACGATGAGGATCTTCCGCATGTCCGCTCTTTCGTAGACGGGAGAATCAATCGGGCGTGACATCGAGCGCGTGGCGCAGCAGGGCGAGCAGTGACTCGATCACTGTGATCCGCTGGCGCGCGTCCATGATGACCACCGGGATGTCCGGAGGGATGCTCAGGGCTTCCCTGACGTCCTCCGCCTCGTAGGCGGGACTTCCCTCGAAATGGTTGACGGCCACGGCATACGGCAGCCCACAGCTCTCAACGTAGTCGAGCGCGGGGAAGCAGTCCTTGAGTCGACGTGTGTCGGCCAGCACCACGGCTCCGATCGCGCCTCGCACCAGGTCGTCCCACATGAACCAGAAGCGCTGCTGGCCCGGGGTGCCGAAGAGGTACAGCACCAGGTCGTCTTCGAGCGTGATGCGGCCGTAGTCCATCGCGACGGTGGTGGTGCTCTTGTCCGGTGTCGCGCTGATGTCATCGGTCGCCTCGCCGGCCCGGGTCATCAGCGCCTCGGTCCGCAGCGGGGTGATCTCGGAGACCGAACCCACGAAGGTGGTCTTGCCGACGCCGAAGCCGCCCGCCACCACGATCTTGGTGGCGATCGGTGCGCGACTGCGGTCGTTCTGCCACGGCTGTACGTTCTCGTCCTCCACGGCCACGGGGAGTTCACAGACGGCGAAGTCCACCCAGCACCCTTTCGAGCAGTGCGCGGTCGGGGTGACCGGTGCCGTGTCCGGTCCCGTACACACGGATCCTTCCCTGGTCCGCGAGGTCGCTCAGCAGCACCCGGACCACGCCCAGCGGCATTCTCAGCATGGCCGCGATCTCGGCGACCGTACGCATCCGGCGGCACAGATCGACAATGGCACGCATCTCCGGCATCACCCGGGAGGCGAGGTTGCCGTTCGGCAGCTCCCTGCGGGTCTTCCCGGCCGGAAGGGCCCGTTCAGCGGGGTCGAGCGTGGCGACGAACGTCTCGACCAGCAGCACATGACCGAAGCGGGTACGCCCACCGGTGAGGGAGTAAGGGCGCACCCGTGCGGGTCGTTTACCCTCGCCGCGCACGGGAAGCCGGGGCGCCAGCCCGGTGGCGGGCATCACCGGGCGCTCTCCATCGACTTACGAAGCTCACCGCGGACTTCGGGCGTCAGGACGTGTCCGGCCCGGCCGACGAACAGCGCCATGTGGTACGCGACGACGCTCATGTCGCAGTCGGGGGCGGCGTGTACACCGAGCAGCGAACCGTCACTGACGGACATCACGAAGAGGCTGCCGTCCTCCATCGCGACCATGCTCTGCTTCACCGCACCGCCGTCCATCAGCCGGGACGCTCCGACGGTGAGGCTTCCGATGCCCGAGACGATGGTGGCGAGGTCCGCGCTGGAGCCGCGCGGGCTCTGGGGGCGGGGGGTGCCCGAGGGGGTGGCGTGCGCGGGGTCGGACGACAGCAGCAGGAGTCCGTCCGACGATACGACGGCGACGGATCGTACTCCCGGCACCTCCTCGACCAGATTGCCCAACAGCCATTGCAGGTTGCGGGCTTCGCTGCTGAGCCCGAATGTGCCGGTCGCGGTCAACGTCGTGCCTCCTCCTCTGTGGTCCCCCCTGGCTTGTGCTCTTCCTCGATCTGGTGCCGGTCGATCCGCCGGCTCTCGTACTCGTCTTCCGCTGCCGCCAGTTCCGCCTCGACATCGCGGCGGCCCTCCTTGGCGCCCTGGTGGAAACCGCCGAGGCGGCGGCGCAGCTCCTCCGCGTCCACGGAACCAGCGGGCCTGCGGGGCGGGGCGGGCTGGGCGACGACCTTGGGTGTGCGCTTGGGCAGTCCCTTGTCCGTGACCGGTTCGCGCGCGCCGTCCGCGCCGTGCACACCGTCCGCGCTGTCCGTGCCCGCGGCGTCGTCTGCCCGCTCATGGGTGTCCGGCTCGGGTTGCGGCTTGGGGAGGCGGAATCGGAGGGTGGTTTCGACGCTGTCCTCGACGGACTCCGTCTCAGGCTCCGGCTCCGGTCCCGTTTCAGGCTCCGGTCCCGCCTCGGGCTCCGGTCCAGACTCCGGCTCCGGTCCCGCCTCGGGCTCCGGTCCAGACTCCGGCTCCGTCTCGGGCCCCGATGCCGGCCGCGGCGCCTCCGCACGACGCCCCGGCAGGGCGTTCGAGTTGGCCTCGGCCACCGAACCCGGGAGGTTCAGCGCGGGCGCCGCCCCCGGTACGGGTGCCGGCTGCGGGGCCGCGGTGGGCGGTGCCGTCGGCAGTACGGCCTCGGGGAGAACGACCACCGCGGTGGTGCCGCCCTGCTTCTGCTCGCGCAACTCCACGCGAACACCGTGCCGACGGGCCAGCAGCGCCGCGACCCGCAGGCCGAGACCCTCCCCGTCCCCCGCGGCAGCGGCGCGCGGGTCGGGAGCGTCGAGCCGGGCGTTGAGCTCGGCGAGCCGCGCCGGGGTGATACCGATGCCCGCGTCCTGGATGGACAGCATCACCTCGCCGCTCTCCAGCAGCCAGCCGGACAGCTGGACCTGTGCGTCGGGCGGCGAGAAGGATGTGGCGTTCTCCAGAAGTTCGGCGACCAGGTGGCTGAGGTCGTCGGCGGCGAAGCCGGCCACCTGCGTGTGCGGTGGCAGGGACTGGATGGTGACGCGCTCGTAGCGTTCGATCTCGCTGACGGCCGCGCGCATGACATCGACCAGTGGCACTGGCCCCGGGTGGGTGTTGCCGTGTTCGGCGCCTGCCAGCACAAGGAGGTTCTCGCTGTGACGGCGCATGACGGTCGCCATGTGGTCCAGCTTGAACAGGGTGGCCAGCCGCTCGGTGTCCTGCTCGCGCTGCTCCAGCTTCTCGATCACACCGAGCTGCCGCTCGACAAGCCCGAGGGTGCGCAGCGAGAGGTTCACGAAGGTGTGGCTGACCAGCTCGCGCAGCCGCTCCAGCTCCGCGGTCAGCTCGGCCGTACGGGTCTGGAGTTCGGAGCGCTCGGCGGACAACTGCCCGCGGGCCGCCGTCAGGTCCTCCTGGGAGGAGTCGAGCCGCGCGGTCCGTGCAGCGAGGTCGGCGAGCTTGCCGTGGAGTGTGTTGAGGCTGCGTACCACCTGGGCGAACTCGTCGTTGCGACCGGTGAAGCGGACCGGATCCTCGGACTCGGGGGCGGGCGCCGCGGCGAGCCGGGCCGCGCCGATACGCAGCACCGCGAGCGGGCGGGTGAGCGTACGGGCCACCGCCGCGCTGATACCGACGGCGACCAGCAGACAGCCGCCCAGCAGGGCGATCCGCAGTTCCAGGGCGGTGACATCGTCGTCGCGGAGCTGCCCGATCCGCTCGACCTGGGCGGTGGCGAGCGCCGACTCGACTCCGCGCATCTGCTCGACACGCGCGGACAGCGCTGACTCGACCTTGTCACGGTCCGCCCCGTCGTCGTCATCCGCGAGTTCGAGGTCGCTTTCGGAGAGTTCGGGCCGGTCGGTGAGGCGGGCGAGGTAGGTCTCGGCGGCTTTGACCTCAGGTCCGCTGACGGTGGACGAGAACCGCTCCCTGGCCTCGGGCCTCGCGGCCTGGCCGAAGTCGGCGAGCGCGGCGAGCTCCCTGATCCGGGCCTGCTGGGCGGCGGCGCTGAGGGCGTTGCGGGCGGCTTCCTCCGCTCGGGCGGCCTTGTCGCTCTGGTCGTCCTCCGTGTCCTCGAGCGGTAGCCCGGTGACGGGGTCGAAGGCCGGATCCGCGTCCTCAGGCACCGGCAGGGACAGTGCGGCGGTCAGCAAGCCGCGGCTCGCCGCCGCCTGCTCCACTGCGAGACCGAGGGCGGCGGGCGCGCGCACCGCGTCGGCGGCGCGCGGCGGGGTCTGCTCGGCGAGCTCGTCCGCGAGGGCGTGCAGGGCTTCGATGATGCCGGTGTACGCCCTGTGCGCCTCCAGGGCGCTGCCCTTGCCGCTCAGGGCGGTGCGCCGGATGGACGGAACAGTGCCCAGGTCGCGGCCCAGCTCTGTGTGGTCGGCGGCCACACCGGCGCGGATCTCGTCGATCTGGCGCTCGACTCGGGCGCTGCGGCTCTGGGAGAGCTGCCGGTGCCGCTGCTTGTCGCCCTTCTGCTTGTCCCGGCCCGCGGCGATGTACGCGGTGACGTCGTCGCGCTCGTCAGCCAGGGAGTGGGCGAGCGTGACCGCCTGCCGGTTCAGCTCGGCGAGGGTGACCAGCCGTTGGGAATCGGTCAGATCGGCGGAGGCGGTGAGCACGGCAGGCGTACCGGCGGCGACCACGGTGAGGGAGACGGCGGCGACACCTGCGACGAGCCTGCGGCGTACCCGTACGGGACGGCCGCCGGGGAGGGTCCCGGGGGCCGCGCCCTCGGTCCGGACCTGAGAGGTCTCGGGCGTGGCGGGAGTCCCGGGGGCCGCTTCCTGACCAGGCTGCCCCGGATGACCCAGCTCACCCGGCGACGCCGTGCCGGGCATACCGCTTGTGCCCCGAGGCCGTTTCTCCTGCACCGGTGCTCGCAATCTCGACTCGTCCACCCATGAAGCAGAGGTGACAGCCGGTCATCTCGCGACAGCCCCCACCCTGGTACGGCTTACGACCATTCCAGTGCTTTTGGGAGCGGGGCGCTGATCACCCGGTCCGCCACCCGAACGAGTGAACATCACTCCGGAGTTGGTCAACAACTTGTCAGCAGTCCCGCGCGACGGGCCCGCGGAGCTCCGGGTGGACCTTCGGCGCAGGCTTTGACAGGATGCGCGCCCGCATCTGGGACGAGGTGATCATCTCGGCCAAAACCGCTGGTCGCAGTGGGTGGTGCGGTCGACTGCGACTTCTGGCGGACTTCGTGAAGGTGTGGTGCCCGCTGGGGCAGACTGCGGTTCATGCACTGCACGCTCGCCGCACTCGCCTCCGAGTCAGGCCACCCCGGGCGCCCCAACGAGGACTGGGCTTCCGTCGCCGTCCCGGCCTCGGGCCTGGGAGGTTGCCTGGTCGTCCTGGACGGGGTGACACCGCCACCGGGCGATGACGGCTGTGCCCACGGCGTGCCGTGGTTCACCGCGCGACTCGGCGGCACGCTGATCGAACTGTCCGGTTCACGGCGGGATATCCGGTTGTCCGAGATCCTCGCGCTGTCCATCCGGCGCACCGCGGACGCCCACCGAAACGGCTGTGACCTTTCTCACGTACGCACGCCGCAGGCCACCGTGGTCGTCGCGCGCTGGGACGAGCGGTGGGTGGAGCACCTCGTGCTGTCCGACTCGACCCTGCTGCTGGAGTCGCCGGACGGTGCGGTGTCGGCGGTACGGGATGACCGTCTGGACCGGATTCCGCGCGAGACGCTGCGCTCGCCGAGCGCGACGGACGCCCTGCGCAACCAGGAGGACGGCTTCTTCACGGCGGCGGCCGATCCCGCCGTGGCGGACCGCGCGGTGACGGGCCGCACGCCGCGCTCCCGGGTGAAGGCGCTCGCGGCGCTCACCGACGGGGCGTCGAGGTGGACAGACCTGTTCGAGGCGGGCGGCTGGCCGGAGCTGATGGGACTGCTCCGTGCGGAGGGCCCGCAGGGGTTGATCGGGCGGGTACGGGCCCTGGAGCGGGCGGACGCGGACCGGGACCCGGGCGCGAACGCGGTACGCGGGGGAACACGTGTCGGGGCGAGGCGATCGAAGGTCCACGACGACGCGACCGCCGGGTACGTACTGCTGTGAGCACACGGGCCTGCGGCCCGCGGGCGCGTACGACGGGGTCAGCGGCCGGCTTCCGGCACTCAGCCCTCGGCGCGCGCGTTGAGCTGGTGCAGCAGCCGAGCCAGTTCGGCGACTTCGCCGCGGTCCCAGTCGGCCAGCTTGCGTACGTAGGTCTGGCGCCGCGCGTTGCGCACGTCGCGGAACCGCGCGAGGCCCTCGTCGGTGAGCCGCACCAGCGAGGCGCGGCCGTCGGCCGGGTCGGGCTCGCGGGCGACGATGCCGAGCTGCTCCAGCGCGCGGAGCTGACGGCTCATGGTCGCCTTCCCGACCCCGAAGTACACGGCGAGATCGGTGGCCCGCTGACGGCCGCACTCCTCCAGCCGCACCAGCAGACCGTAGGCCGCGGGCTCCAGCTCCGGGTGCACCTGGCGGGCCATCTCACCGGAGTTCGCCCGCGCCCGGCGCAGGAAGACCGCCAGCTCGCGTTCCAGGGCGAGGAACTCCTCGAAGTCGCGGTCCACGTCACCGCTTCCCGTGGACTCCGCTTCACTCCCGGCACCGCTTCCGTGCACGCCGGCACTCCTCGCACGCTCGACTGACGACGATGGTCTCTACAGCATTCTCCTCGCGGCGGTCGTCGCCGCAGCTCGCCCAGTATTTCGCAGCCCAGGGGCAGCGGAAGCCCCCGGCACCTCCCGGGGCGTTCCCGGGACGGTTCCGGCACATGCCACGGTCAGTACCGGTGCATGGGCGGAGCCCCCGGCGGCGGCGAGACCGCGCCGGGGGCTCCGGGCACTGCGGGAGACCGGAGGTCGGGTCAGCCGCAGAGTCCTGCCGGACGGTTCCGGGTGACCAGGTCGGTCCAGCCGGTGGACCCGTCGAGCCAGACCACCTGCTTACCGGTGAGGGCCGCCGGGGAGAGCTGCTCGCCCCGGTTGCAGGAGACCCGCTCCAGACGGCTGCCGTCCGTGGTGAGCTGCCACAGCTTGGGCAGGGACTCGTTGCGGAACTGCGTGTCGGGGAGCTGGCTGTTGACGGTGACGGCCTCGTCGGACGCCGTCAGGTCGAAGGCGATCAGTGCCTTGGGCTTGGCCTCGGGGTTGATGTCCACGACATTCCCGCCGTCGAGGTCCGCGCGGCGCACGCCCATCTGGCCCTGGTCTTCCATGATCTCGTCGGTCAGCCAGAAGACATGGCTGCCGTTGATACCGGTCTGGCCGATGCCCTGCGGCTCGCCGAGCTGCCCGGTCATCTTCTTGTCACCGGTCTTCAGGTCCAGGACCTCGACGCCGAGCTTGAACTCGAAGCCGTCCAGGTACAGCTTGGCGTACGCCAGCCTGCCCTTGGCGATGGACGGAAGCGCGGTGCCGTCGAACCAGCCGCCGCCGTCCACGAAGGTCGGCCGGGTGTCGCCGGAGCGCAGGTAGGCCACATGCCGGTCACCGAAGAAGCCGTACGACTCGAAGACCACCACGCCGTTCTCCACGCGCAGCCCGGAGACGTCGTTGTACGAGGTGTACAGCTTCTTGATCGGGCCGCCCGCGACGGGCCGGGACAGGATGTCCAGGCTGGTGGTGCCGTACGCGACCCAGACGACGGTCTTGCCGTCGGTGGCCGGGTACACGTGATAGCGCCCGTCGTTGGGGCTGATCAGCTTGGGTGAGCCCTTGCCGTCGGCGCGCCCCGCCCAGACCGAGTACGGCTCGGAGCCGTCGTCGTTGGACTGGGAGACGGCGTACCAGCCGCCGCCCGCCTGGACCCCGGTGCCGCTGATGTTGAGCTTGCCGAGCAGCCGGTCGGAGTCGACACCGATGGCGTCCTCCCAGCCGGGCACGATGCCGTGGGCGCTGAACGACTTCTTGACGACGTTCAGCTGCTTCGCCGTGACCTTGAGGTCCTTGGCCGCGGCGAGCACCGCGTTGCGGCCCTCGGTGAAGCCGTCGAGCGGGGTCATGTACTCGGACAGCGCCTTGTAGGCGATCCTGTCGGCAAGTTCACCGCCGAGGTCCTGCCGGATGTCCCACAGCGCACCGGAGAAGATGGTGGAGTTGAGGTGGACACCGCCGTTGTCGGTGCCGAAGGTCACGCCGAGGAAGTTCTTGGACGTGGTGGCGCCGTCGTTGAGGTCACGGAAGGCGCAGTCGCCGGCCGCCTTCGTACGGCACAGGTCCTCGCCGATCAGTCCGGCGGCGGGGTCGTCCATCGACTGTCCGGAGGCGGTGACGTCGATGGCGTTGCCGAAGTAGTCGGCGATGGCCTCGTTGAGGGCGCCGGACTGGCCCGCGTAGACGAGGTTGGCGGTGTTCTCGACGACGCCGTGGGTCATCTCGTGGCCGACCACGTCGAGATCGGCCGACAACGGCCGGAACTCCTCGTCGCCTGAGCCGTACACCATCTTCTGGCCGTCCCAGAAGGCGTTGACGTACGAGCCGCCGAACAGGGTCACTCCGACGAGGGAGTTGACGGTGGAGCCGCGTCCGTCCAGGCCGTTGCGGCCGTGGTTCTTCTTGTAGTAGTCGTACACCTGGCCCGCGGCCCAGTGCGCGTCGACCGCGCCGGCGTCCGTCGCCGCAGTGCCGAACTCGGCGGCCGGGGAGCCGAACACCTTGATTCCGGCCGGCCAGGTCCCGGCGACATCGTTGACGTCGCGGTCGGACGCGTCCCAGGTGCTGAGGGTGTTCTTGGTGCTGTCGGCCATCCGGGCGTAGTCGGTCATGACGTACTCGCCGCGGGCAGTGTCCTGGTAGAGCTCCAGGGGCACCTTGGCGCCGTTCAGCCGGACACCGCTGCCGGTGGTCCCGGGGTGGGCTGCGGGCTCGTCCGCCATCGCGCCCGCCTTGCCGGCAGTACGCGCGGGGGCCTCGGCCGTCGCCTTGGCGGGGGCGGTCAGGGTCCTGATCCCGCTGAACTGGAGCACCGGATAGCCGGACCCGGCGTCCACGTACACCTGCTGGAGCACCGGCTCACCAGTCGACGGGTTCGTACCGCGCACCGTCACGTGGTAGGCGAGCACACCCTCCCCGCGGGGGATGACGACGAGTCCGCCGACGGAGCCGCTGAGCGCCTGCGCCTTCTCGGACTTCTCGCCTTCCTTGCGGATCGCGTCGGCCTTGGTCAGCTTTCCGCCGAGCTGCCGCGCGGTGGCGCCGATGGCGCGCTTCAGGGCCACGTCCTTGGCGACAGTGGGCTCGGTTTCGGCCTTCAGCCCGGTGAAGTACTTGCCGGAGGTGCCGGTGACGACCCGCTTGCCGTCCGCGCGCTCCATCCGTACGACGTACTGACCGCCGAGCACCGGCACGCCGTGGTGCTTCTGCTGGAGCCGTACGATCTCGTCGGCGCCGCGTCGGACCGTCGCCAGCGGGGCGAGGTCGCGCTGAGGCTCGGCGATGCGGTAGCGGCTCTCCTTGGCGGCGAGGTGGCCGATGGCCGCGGCGGCTGGTGTCGCCTTGGCGTCCACGGCCTCCCGCAGCCCGTCGACGAGGGCGGGGGTCGCCGTGTCCTCGCCCGGAATGACATCGGCGTGCGGCGCCTGGGGTGCCGCTGCGGTCACTGCCTGGGCCGGCACCGCGGTGACGAGGAGCCCCGCGGCGGCCAGGAGGGCGGCGATACCCGCGCCCCTCGGTATCCCGGTTCCGGGTCTCCCATGGTTGCTGCTGAACGTGCGCACAGTACGTACCCCTCCAGTGGCTTGGTCAGAGCCGGTTCAGGTGGTCATGGCCATGCAACAGCTGGGACGCCGACGCGACAATGAGCCAAGTGCGTTCACAAGTGGGCATGCACACTTGTGTGTCCTGTGAATTCGCTGTGAGAATCCGGCGCATGATCGAGGCGGAATGGCGCACCCTCGGCCTGGAAGCGGCCGAGGAACGCGCATACGAGGCCCTGCTCACCGAACGCACCACGGAGACGGAGGAGTTGGCTCAGCGGCTGGAACTGCCACAGGACCAACTGCAATCGGCACTCGACCGGCTTGTGGAGCACGGTCTCGCCCTGCCGCCACCCTCCTGCGGGGCGCTGCCACGCCCGGCGGCCCCGGCCTCCGCGATCCGCACCCTCATCCACCGGCGGCAGGCCGAACTCCACCTGAAGTCAGCCGAACTGGAACGGCTGAGGATGGCCGCCGACCAGCTGGCGGAAGCCCTTGTGCCGGGCAGCGGAATCGAAGTGGTCACCGGGCGGCGGGAGATCACGGAGCGGGCCCGTGTGCTGCTCGCCTCGGCGGAGCACGAAGTGGTCATCCTGGACCGCCCGCTGTCCGGTCTGGACATCGAGGGACTACTGGAGCGGGGGGTTACGGTGCGGGCGGTGCTCGACCGGGAGCGGCTCTCGGCACCTGAACGGACGCGGGCGCTGACGGCGCTGGTGGATCGGGGCCTCAAGGCCCGGGTGGCACCAGGCGTACCCACCGGGCTCATCGCCGTCGACCGGCGCACCACCCTCCTGCCGCCGAAGGAGTCGGCGGGGCCGGCCGCATCGGCACTGGTGATCGATGACGCCCTGCTGCGCAGCGCGCTGGTGCCGCTGTTCGAGACCGTTTGGGAACGCGCTACTCCACTCGGCGGTGGCACCTGTGACGGTCCGCTTCCCGCACCGCAGCGGGAACTGCTGTCGCTGCTCGCCGCAGGCCTCAAGGACGAGGCGATCGCCCGCAGGCTGGGGGTCCATGTGCACACGGCGCGGCGGCGGATCAGCCGGCTGCTGGAGTCACTGGGCGCGGAGACCCGCTTCCAGGCGGGGGCGCAGGCGACGTTACGGGGCTGGCTCGCCGCCGAGTGAGCGGGTGGGCGAGGACGGGTTCCGGTGCGCCGGGCTCGTGGCGCCGAGCCGGTCCCGGCAGAGGTGCCCCCGGCCGGCGGCCCGGGGCGGGGGACTCCCACCGTTCCGGAATAACCCCTGGCGCAGGTACGGGTTCAGCGGCGGAGAATGACCGCTTGCGGCTGACACCGAGATTCAGACACGTACGGGAGCGCTGGACCATGCACACCGAGCCTGACAATTCACCGGACAGAACGATCAGCGTCTTCTTCTACGGCCTCTATATGGACCCTGATGTGCTCAAGGGGAGGGACGTCGAACCGCGAGCCGGACAGCCGGCCACGGCAGAGGGTTACGCGCTCCGAATCGGGCACAAGGCGACGCTGCTCCGCTCACCCGGAGCGGTGGCCTGCGGCATGGTCTACTCGCTGACCCACGCCGAGCTCGACCGGCTCTACTGGGGTGCGGGGCTGTCCGAGTACCGGGCGGAGCCCATGACGGTGCGGACATCGGATGGTGAGGTCGTTTCCGCGCTCTGCTGCAACCTTCTGCAGCCGCCGGCGGAGCACGAGGAGAACCCTGACTACGCCCGGTCCCTGCGCGAGGCGATGCTGCGCGCCGGGCTCCCGGGGCCGTTCCCGGAGACTTCGAAGCCGGACGACTGACAGCGCTGTTCCCCCCGGGCCGCCGCGGCCCCCGGGGGGGGGGGGGCGCGTCTGGACCTCAAACGGGTGCCCGACACACCGAACTCTGGCGCTCGGGGGCGCGCGCGCGCGGCGGGGCGCGCGAGTGCCACACCGAGTCAGACCGCGCGCGCGAGACCGCGGCGGCGCCCGCCGCCGCCGCCGCCCCCCCCCGGGGAGGGGGTGCGCTCTTCTCGTACTCAGCGGGGACCGGAAAGCCCTTGCCGTGTCCGGTGCTGGTCGCCGTGCTCCCGCCGCCGGAGATTCGGACGCCCCGCCTACGCCGCCGTGGTCACCGGAACCACCGCCGGAGCGAGAGCCAGCTCCAGAACCTGGCGGACATCCGTCACCGGGTGGACCTCCAGCTTCTCCAGGACCTCGGTCGGGACATCGTCCAGATCGGCCTCGTTCCGCTTCGGGATCACCACCGTCGTGATGCCCGCCCGGTGAGCGGCCAGCAGCTTCTGCTTCACACCGCCGATCGGCAGCACCCGCCCGGTCAGCGACACCTCACCCGTCATCGCCACATCGGTACGGACCAGCCGCCCGGACAGCAGGGACGCCAGCGCCGTGGTCATCGTGATGCCCGCGCTCGGCCCGTCCTTCGGGACCGCGCCCGCCGGGAAGTGGATATGCGCACCCCGGTCCTTGAGGTCGGCCACCGGCAGCTCCAGCTCCGCGCCGTGCGAGCGCAGGAAGCTCAGCGCGATCTGCGCCGACTCCTTCATCACATCACCGAGCTGACCGGTCAGGGTCAGACCGGCCGCCCCGGTCTCCGGGTCCGCCAGCGACGCCTCCACATAGAGGACATCGCCGCCCGCGCCGGTGACGGCCAGGCCGGTGGCCACGCCGGGCACCGCCGTGCGGCGCTCAGCCGGGTCCTGGGCGGACTCGGGGACATGGTGCGGACGGCCGATCAGCCCGCGCAGGTCCTCGTCAGTGACGGTGAACGGCAGCTTCCGGCCGCCCAGTTCGTGCTGGGCGGCGATCTTGCGCAGCAGCCGTGCGATCGAGCGCTCCATGTTCCGTACGCCGGCCTCACGGGTGTACTCCCCCGCGAGCCTGCGCAGCGCGGACTCGTCCATGCCGACCTCGCCGTCGGCCAGTCCTGCCCGCTCCAGTTGGCGCGGGAGCAGATGGTCCCGGGCGATGACGACCTTCTCGTCCTCGGTGTAGCCGTCGAGCCTGACCAGCTCCATCCGGTCGAGCAGGGCCTCCGGGATGGCCTCCAGTACGTTCGCGGTGGCCAGGAAGACCACATCGCTCAGATCGAGCTCGACCTCCAGATAGTGGTCGCGGAAGGTGTGGTTCTGCGCCGGATCGAGCACTTCGAGCAGCGCGGCGGCCGGGTCGCCCCGGAAGTCGGAGCCGACCTTGTCGATCTCGTCCAGCAGCACCACCGGGTTCATGGACCCGGCCTCCTTGATGGCGCGGACGATACGACCGGGCAGCGCGCCGACGTACGTACGCCGGTGACCGCGGATCTCGGCCTCGTCCCGTACGCCGCCGAGGGCGACCCGGACGAACTTGCGGCCCATCGCGTGTGCCACCGACTCACCGAGCGAGGTCTTTCCGACGCCGGGCGGCCCGACCAGTGCGAGCACCGCGCCGCCGCGCCGCCCGCCGACCACACCGAGTCCGCGATCGGAACGCCGCTTGCGGACGGCCAGGTACTCGGTGATCCGCTCCTTCACGTCGTCCAGGCCGGCGTGCTCGGCGTCGAGCACCGCCCTGGCGCCCTGGATGTCGTAGGCGTCCTCGGTGTGCTCGTGCCACGGCAGTTCGAGCACAGTGTCGAGCCAGGTCCGGATCCAGGAGCCCTCGGGGCTCTGGTCGCTGGCCCGTTCCAGCTTCTCGACCTCCTTGAGCGCGGCCTCGCGCACCTTCTCCGGGAGGTCGGCGGCCTCGACCCGGGCGCGGTAGTCCTCGGACTCGTCCCCTTCGGACTCGCCGTTCAGCTCGCGTAGTTCCTTGCGGACCGCTTCGAGCTGACGCCGGAGCAGGAACTCGCGCTGCTGCCTGTCCACGCCTTCCTGGACGTCCTTGGCGATGGACTCGGCGACATCCTGCTCGGCGAGGTGCTCGCGGAGCTGCTCGGTGGCCAGCCTGAGCCGGGCGACCGGGTCGCTGGTCTCCAGCAGCTCCACCTTCTGGGCGGTGCTGAGGAACGGCGAGTATCCGGCGTTGTCGGCGAGCGCGGACACACCGTCGATCTGCTGGACGCGGTCCACGACCTGCCAGGCGCCGCGCTTCTTCAGCCAGCTGGTGGCGAGCGCCTTGTACTCCTTGACCAGGTCGGCCACGGAGCCGGGGACCGGGTCGGGGACGTTCTCCTCTATGACGGTGCCCTCGATCCAGAGGGCGGCGCCGGGACCCGTGGTCCCCGCGCCGATACGCACCCGGGCGCGCCCGCGGATCAGGGCGCCCGGGTCGCCGTCGGAAAGCCGTCCGACCTGCTCGACGGTGCCGAGTACGCCGGTGGCGGCGTAGGCACCGTCGATGCGTGGCACGAGCAGCACCCGGGGCTTGCCGGGTTCGGTGCGGGCCGCTGCCTGGGCGGCTTCCACCGCGGCCCGTACGTCGGCGTCGGACAGGTCGAGCGGCACCACCATCCCGGGCAGCACGACCTCGTCGTCGAGCGCAAGCACAGGCAGAGTAAGAGCGGTGTTGTACGCCGAGGACTCAGCAGCCATGATCTCCCCTTCCGCATTCAAGTTGAGCTGTACCGACTCAATGCAGAGGGCGGCCCGGATGTTCCCGCGCCGGTGTTCGCCATGAGCGATCAGGCAGTGCGGACCGGCCGGACGAGAGCTGACGCACCACGCGGGGGTGCGGGGGTGCGGGGGACGGAAGGTGCGGAGGCAGGGGTCTGGACGCGCGCCGATGGGGCACATGCAAGTTGCGGACGCCGCCGGTGCCCGCGAAACGGTTTGTCCTGCCGGGTCCGCCGCGGACAGGATGTTCATGATCCGTGCCGTCCCGCCAGCCGCCGGAGGTTCCCGACGTGCCGTTCATCACGCAGCACCCGCCCACCGACCCCGACCAGCCCGTCACGCTCGACCGGCGCGACGGACCCTACGGGGAGGTGGCCCTGCGACAGCGGCGGGCGGCGTACGAGAACCGCACGGTCTACGAGATCATCGCCAACGGCTGCTTCCTGATGGACAGCTCCGACGGCCGCTCCGAGCGACTGCTGATCGACGCCGCGCGCGACACTCTGGCCGCGAGCGAGGCACGGAAGGGCCGCACGGCCCCCCGGGTGCTCATCGGCGGTCTCGGAGTCGGCTTCTCCCTCGCCCATGCCGCCGCCGACCCGTTCTGGTCGCGGGTCGCCGTGGTGGAGCGGGAGCAGGCGATCATCGACTGGCACCGTACCGGACCACTGTCCGCGATCTCCGCCGAGGCGCTGGCCGATCCGCGCACCGAGATCATCACGGGGGACCTCGTCGCCTACATCCATAACGCTTCGGACACGTACGACGCGCTTTGCCTGGACATCGACAACGGCCCCGACTGGACCGTCACCGAGGACAACGCGAGCCTCTACTCACCGGCCGGGCTGGCCGCCTGCGCAAGGAGGTTGACGCCGGGCGGAGTGCTCGCCGTATGGTCTGCGAGGCCGTCCGCCGACTTCGAGGAGTCGCTGCGGAATGCCGGTTTCACCAGGGTAAGGACCGAAGAGATCCGGGTTGCCCGAGGCGTACCTGACGTGGTCTATCTCGCCGTTCGCCCTGCGTAGCCGCGAGTCGATCGATGCCTTTACGCTGCTGACCTACCTGACACACCGATGTACACGATCCACACACAGATCTACACGCAGACCGATCAACACCAGCTCGCGGTGCGCGACAAGGGCGGGGCGATGGAGCAGACACACACCAGCAACAACGGCGCGGCGGCGCACTCGACGGCCAGTGCCCAGCGCCGGGTGCTGGTGGTCGAGGACGACACCACCATCGTCGAGGCAATCGGGGCGCGGCTGCGCGCCGAGGGCTTCCTGGTGCAGACGGCGTCGGACGGGCCCGCCGCCGTGGAGGCGGCCGAGGCCTGGCAGCCGGATCTGATGATCCTCGACGTGATGCTGCCCGGCTTCGACGGTCTCGAGGTGTGCCGCCGGGTGCAGGCGCAGCGGCCGGTGCCGGTGCTGATGCTCACGGCGCGGGACGACGAGACCGACATGCTGGTCGGTCTGGGCGTCGGCGCCGATGACTACATGACCAAGCCGTTCTCGATGCGCGAGCTGGCCGCCCGGGTGCATGTGCTGCTGCGCCGGGTGGAGCGTGCCGCGCTCGCCGCGGTGACGCCCCGCAGCGGGATACTGCGCCTCGGCGAGCTTGAGGTCGACCACGCGCAGCGCCGGGTGCGGGTCAAGGGCGAGGACGTCCATCTCACGCCGACCGAGTTCGATCTGCTGGTCTGCCTGGCGAACACCCCTCGCGCGGTGCTCTCGCGGGAGCAGCTGCTCGCCGAGGTGTGGGACTGGGCGGACGCCTCCGGGACGCGCACGGTCGACAGCCACATCAAGGCGCTGCGCCGCAAGATCGGTGCCGAGCGCATCCGCACCGTGCACGGCGTCGGCTACGCACTGGAGACCCCGGTCCCGTGAGGCCCGTGACCGGGCCGCGCGGACCGATCCGACCGGACTCGGCGAGCCCACCGGATGCGGCGAGCCACCCGGCCCCAGCGAGCCGGCAGCGGTCCGGAGCGGGCCGGCGGCGGTCCCGGTCCGCCCGGTCGCAGTCGGGGTCCGGCCGATCCCCGTCCACGTCCGACCGGGCACCGCACCCGTCCCGGTCGGGCCGGCTGCGTTCGGCGCTGGGGCGGCTGCGGTCCGAGCTGGGCGCGGTTGCGATCTCGATCAAGACCAAGCTCATCGCCCTGGTGGTGACCTCGGTGCTGATCACCTGCGGGCTCGCGCTGGTGACCATCAGGACCGGGGCCGAGCTGCGGTACATCACCGTCTTCGCGATGATCACCACCTTGCTGATCACCCAGTTCGTGGCGCACGGGCTGACCGCCCCGCTGGACGAGATGAACACCGTCGCCAAGGCGATATCCCATGGTGACTACACCCGCAGGGTGAGCGGCGCGGACCGGCGTGACGAGCTGGGCGACCTGGCGACCACGATCAATCTGATGGCGGACGACCTGGAGGACGTGGACCGCAACCGCAAGGAACTGGTCGCGAACGTCTCCCATGAGCTGCGCACCCCCATCGCGGCGCTACGCGCGGTGCTGGAGAACGTGGTGGACGGCGTCAGCGCCGCCGACCCCGAGACGATGCGTACGGCGCTGAAGCAGACCGAGCGCCTCAGCCGGCTTGTGGAGACCCTGCTGGACCTGTCCCGGCTGGACAACGGGGTGGTCACGCTCAAGGCGCGGCGCTTCGAGGTCTGGCCGTATCTGTCGGGTGTGCTGAAGGAGGCCAATCTGGCCGCCGGGCAGCGCAAGCTGCCGTCCGGCTCCGGGAGCCACACCCGCAAGGACGTCCATCTGCACCTGGAGGTGTCGCCACCCGAGCTGACCGCGCACGCGGACGCCGAGCGGCTGCACCAGGTAGTGGCGAATCTCATCGACAACGCGGTGAAGCACTCGCCGCCGCACGGCCGGGTCACCGTACGGGCCCGCCGCGGGCCGGGGGCGGAGTCGCTGGTGCTGGAAGTGCAGGACGAGGGCCCGGGTATCCCGCGGTCGGAGTGGCACAAGGTCTTCGAGCGGTTCAACCGCGGCAGCGTCCCGTCGCCGCACGGGCCGGGCAGCGACGGCGGTACGGGTCTGGGGCTCGCTATCGCCCGCTGGGCGGTGGATCTGCACGGCGGGCGGATCGGGGTGGCCGAATCGGCACGTGGCTGCCGGATCCTCGTCACCCTTCCGGGAATCCCGCAGCGCCGAGGTTGACGTAGGGTTCGAACCGGAAGATCGCGTTCGATACCTGGGCGGGGCGCGTTCGGTACCTGTTCGCCCGGTACGCGGCCAGGGGCTACGCGCCAGGGGGCCGTAGCCGCGCTGCCGCACACCCGTTTCACAGCGGAACCTGGCTTGTTTCCCGCCATTTCTCGCCCCGAAACCGAGCGTCCAGTGTGACTTAGGCGACGAAGGACGTGCCCGGCCTGCACCTCCCGCCCAGGGAGGCGTAGCCTTTATTTCCGCTGTCCATCACCTTGTGAAGCGGAAGAGGGCGGTTACCGCCGTGTCGTCTCAGTCCCCCAGTAACACGAGTTCTTCGACCGACCCGGACGGGCAGGGGAAGCACCCCACTGCCGCGTTCGGTGCCAACGAGTGGCTCGTCGACGAGATCTACCAGCAGTACCTCCAGGACCCGAATTCGGTCGACCGAGCCTGGTGGGACTTCTTCGCCGACTACAAGCCGGGTGGTTCCGCCGCCGCTGAGCAGACGCCGGGCACCGCACATGCCCCGGCGCCCGCGGCACCGGCAGAGCCCGCGGCCCCGGCCGCGCCGGCGAAGCCCGCCGCCGTACCGGCACCCGCGGCCCCGGCATCCGCCACTCCCGCGAAGCCCGCCGCAGCCCCGGCCGCGGCGCCCCCCAAGCCGGCCACTCCGGCCGCCGCCCCGGCGGCGCCCGCGAAGCCCGCCGCCGCCGCGAAGCCGGCCGCCGAGGCTCCCGACGGCCCTGAGCTGCTCCCGCTGCGCGGCCCCGCCGCCGCCGTCGCGAAGAACATGAACGCCTCGCTGGAGCTGCCGACGGCCACGTCCGTCCGCGCGGTCCCGGTGAAGCTGCTCTTCGACAACCGGATCGTCATCAACAACCACCTCAAGCGCGCCCGGGGCGGGAAGATCTCCTTCACCCACCTCATCGGCTACGCGATGGTGCAGGCGATCAAGGCCATGCCGTCGATGAACTGGTCGTACGGGGAGAAGGACGGCAAGCCCGTCCTGGTGAAGCCGCCGCACGTCAACTTCGGCCTCGCCATCGACCTGGTCAAGCCGAACGGCGACCGCCAGCTGGTCGTCGCGGGCATCAAGAAGGCCGAGACGCTGAACTTCTTCGAGTTCTGGCAGGCCTACGAGGACATCGTCCGCCGCGCCCGCAGCAACAAGCTGACGATGGACGACTTCACGGGCGTCACCGTCTCGCTGACCAACCCCGGCGGCCTCGGCACCGTCCACTCCGTGCCGCGTCTGATGCCCGGCCAGTCGGTGATCATGGGCGTCGGTTCGATGGACTACCCGGCCGAGTTCCAGGGCACCTCCCAGGACACCCTGAACAAGCTGGGCATCTCCAAGGTCATGACCCTGACCTCGACCTACGACCACCGGGTCATCCAGGGCGCCGCCTCCGGCGAGTTCCTGCGGATCGTCTCGAACTTCCTCCTCGGCGAGGACGGCTTCTACGACGGCATCTTCGAGTCCCTGCGGATCCCCTACGAGCCGGTCCGCTGGTTCAAGGACATCGACGCCTCGCACGACGACGACGTCACCAAGGCCGCCCGGGTCTTCGAGCTGATCCACTCCTACCGGGTGCGCGGCCATGTCATGGCCGACACCGACCCACTGGAGTACCGCCAGCGCAAGCACCCCGACCTGGACATCACCGAGCACGGGCTCACCCTGTGGGACCTGGAGCGCGAGTTCGCGGTCGGCGGCTTCGGCGGCAAGTCGATGATGAAGCTCCGCGACATCCTCGGCGTGCTCCGCGACTCGTACTGCCGCACCACCGGCATCGAGTTCATGCACATCCAGGACCCGAAGCAGCGCAAGTGGATCCAGGACCGCGTGGAGCGCGGCCACTCCAAGCCGGAGCGCGAGGAGCAGCTGCGCATCCTGCGCAGGCTGAACGCCGCCGAGGCGTTCGAGACCTTCCTCCAGACCAAGTACGTGGGCCAGAAGCGGTTCTCGCTGGAGGGCGGCGAGTCCGTCATCCCGCTGCTCGACGCGGTCATCGACTCCGCGGCCGAGTCGCGTCTCGACGAGGTCGTCATCGGCATGGCGCACCGCGGCCGGCTCAACGTGCTGGCGAACATCGTCGGCAAGTCGTACGCGCAGATCTTCCGCGAGTTCGAGGGCAACCTCGACCCGAAGTCGATGCACGGCTCCGGCGACGTGAAGTACCACCTCGGCGCCGAGGGCACCTTCACCGGTCTGGACGGCGAGCAGATCAAGGTCTCGCTGGCCGCCAACCCCTCGCACCTCGAGGCCGTCGACCCGGTCCTCGAGGGCATCGCACGCGCCAAGCAGGACATCATCAACAAGGGCGGCACGGACTTCACCGTCCTGCCGATCGCCCTGCACGGTGACGCGGCCTTCGCCGGCCAGGGGGTCGTGGCCGAGACCCTCAACATGTCGCAGCTGCGCGGCTACCGCACCGGCGGCACGGTCCACGTCGTCATCAACAACCAGGTCGGCTTCACCGCCGCCCCGGAGTCGTCGCGTTCCTCGATGTACGCGACCGACGTGGCCCGCATGATCGAGGCCCCGATCTTCCATGTGAACGGCGACGACCCGGAGGCGTGCGTCCGCGTGGCGCGGCTCGCCTTCGAGTTCCGCCAGACGTTCAACAAGGACGTCGTGATCGACCTCATCTGCTACCGCCGCCGCGGTCACAACGAGGGCGACAACCCGCAGTTCACCAACCCGCAGATGTACAGCCTGATCGACAAGAAGCGCTCGGTGCGCAAGCTCTACACCGAGTCGCTCATCGGTCGCGGCGACATCACGCTGGAAGAGGCCGAGCAGGCGCTCCAGGACTTCCAGGGCCAGCTGGAGAAGGTCTTCGCCGAGGTCCGCGAGGCCACCAGCCACCCGGCCCCGGCCCATGTCCCGGACGCCCAGGCCGAGTTCCCGGTGGCCGTGACCACCGCGGTCTCCCAGGAGGTCGTCAAGCGGATCGCCGAGTCCCAGGTCAACATCCCGGACCATGTCACGGTCCACCCGCGTCTGATGCCGCAGCTCCAGCGCCGCGCCGCGTCGGTCGAGGACGGCACGATCGACTGGGGCATGGGCGAGACCCTGGCCATTGGTTCGCTGCTGATGGAGGGCACCCCGGTCCGACTGGCCGGGCAGGACTCCCGTCGCGGCACCTTCGGCCAGCGCCACGCGGTGCTGGTGGACCAGGAGACGGACGAGGACTACACCCCGCTGCTCTACCTGTCCGACGACCAGGCCCGCTACAACGTCTACGACTCGCTGCTCAGCGAGTACGCGGCGATGGGCTTCGAGTACGGCTACTCGCTGGCCCGCCCGGACGCTCTGGTCATGTGGGAGGCCCAGTTCGGTGACTTCGTCAACGGCGCGCAGACCGTCGTCGACGAGTTCATCTCCTCCGCCGAGCAGAAGTGGGGCCAGACCTCCGGCGTCACCCTGCTGCTGCCGCACGGTTACGAGGGCCAGGGCCCGGACCACTCGTCCGCCCGTCCGGAGCGCTTCCTCCAGATCTGCGCGCAGAACAACATGACGGTCGCCATGCCGACGCTGCCGTCGAACTACTTCCACCTGCTGCGCTGGCAGGTCCACAACCCGCACCACAAGCCGCTGATCGTCTTCACCCCGAAGTCGATGCTGCGTCTGAAGGCCGCGGCGTCCAAGGTGGAGGAATTCACCACCGGCGGTTTCCGCCCGGTCATCGGCGACGCGTCGGTGAACCCGGCCGACGTCCGCAAGGTCGTCTTCTGCGCCGGCAAGGTCTACTACGACCTGGAGGCCGAGCGCCAGAAGCGCGGGGTCACGGACACCGCGATCATCCGCCTCGAGCGCCTGTACCCGCTGCCGGGTGCGGAGCTCCAGGCCGAGATCGCCAAGTTCCCGAACGCCGAGAAGTACCTGTGGGCGCAGGAGGAGCCGGCGAACCAGGGTGCCTGGCCGTTTATCGCGCTCAACCTGATCGACCACCTGGACCTGGCCGTCGGCGCGGACGTCCCGCACGGCGAGCGGCTGCGCCGGATCTCCCGGCCGCACTCGTCGTCGCCTGCGGTGGGCTCCGCGAAGCGGCACCAGGCGGAGCAGCAGCAGTTGGTGAACGAGGTCTTCGAGGCCTGACGGGCCCCGATCACCTTCCGATCCGGTTCGGCCCCCTTCCGCGGCGACGCGGCGGGGGGCCGTTCCGTTCGAGCGCATATCCTCCAACCCTGGTCCTGGCGGGCGGCCCCGACAGCCATGTGCCGCAGGACGGCCTCGCCGACCTCGCCAGTCGGATACCCGGCGGGCGGCTCGTCAGCATCCCGGTCGGGCACCTGATCCACAGGGCCGCTCCGCGCGCGTTCGCGGAGGCGGTCTCCGCGTTCCTGCGGCGCTGACCCTGCCGCTCGGGTCGCTAGGCTGTCTCCCATGTACTTCACCGACCGTGGCATCGAGGAGCTGGAGAAACGGCGCGGCGAGGAGGAAGTCACCTTCGAGTGGCTCGCCGAGCAGCTGCGTACGTTCGTGGATCTCAATCCGGACTTCGAGGTGCCCGTCGAGCGGCTGGCCACGTGGCTGGCGCGGCTCGACGACGAAGACGAGGACGAGTAGGTCTTCTGCTGAGACCTGCCCTACGCGGGCCCCTGTGCGCTTCCACGCACAGGGGCCCGTTGTCATGCCGCTTGGACGCCTACCTGTCGCGATAGCTCTTGACTTCCCAGCATCACGATATATCGTATCTACATCAGCAGACGCGATATATTGCGTCGCGTCAGGCCGCCGGGAGGTCAGCACCATGCCAGAGTCGACGTGGACCGTTGCCGAGCCCCAGAAGCTCGTCTTCGACGAACCCGTGACAGCCCTCAGGGTGCGCATCGTCAACGGGGCGGTGAACGTGGTCGGCACCGACGAGGCCACCGCACGGCTGGAGGTCTCCGAGCTCGACGGCCCACCGCTGATCGTGACCCGCGAGGGATCCACGCTCACCGTGGCTTACGAGGACGTGCCCTGGAACGACTTCCTCAAGGTGTTCGGCCGCAAGCGCTGGCAGCGCCACGCCGTGGTGTCCCTCGCGGTGCCGGCGAGCGCCTCCGTCGAGGTAGGTGTCGTCGGAGCCGGGGCGGTCATCTCCGGAGTCCACGGCCGTACTGACGTACGAGGCGTCACCGGGGACACCACACTGGTGCGGCTGTCCGGGAAGATACACGCCGAAACGGTCTCAGGCGCCCTCGAAGCCCAGGCCGTGACCGGCGAGCTGCGCTTCAACTCCGTGTCCGGGGATCTGACCGTGATCGACGGCGCCGGTCCATCGGTGCGTGCGGAGACCGTCAGCGGTGACATGGTGATCGACCTCGACGGCGCCCCGACGGACGTCAGGGTCGCCAGCATCTCCGGTGAGGTCGCGATCCGGCTTCCGCATCCGACGGACGCCCGGGTCGAGGCCAACACCACCAGCGGGGCGGTGTCCAGCGCCTTCGACGACCTGCGGGTCACCGGTATGTGGGGCCCGAAGAAGCTCACCGGCACGCTGGGCTCGGGCGATGGCTCGCTCAAAGCCACCACGCTCTCCGGCTCCATCGCCCTGCTGCGCCGCCCGCCCGCCGAGGACGAGACCGGCGAGCCCGCCGCCCCCGGAAAGGTGCTCTGACATGCCACCCGTCTTCGCCCACGGCCGGCTCCGCCTCTATCTGCTGAAGTTGCTGGACGAGGCACCCCGCCACGGCTACGAGATCATCCGCCTGCTGGAGGAGCGCTTCCAGGGGCTGTACGCACCATCGGCCGGGACGGTGTACCCGAGGCTGGCCAAGCTGGAGGCCGAAGGGCTCGTCACCCATGCCACCGAGGGCGGCCGGAAGGTGTACTCGATCACCGACGCCGGCCGAACGGAGCTCGCGGGACGCGGCGGGGAACTCGCCGATCTGGAGCTGGAGATCCGCGAGTCCGTCTCGGAACTGGCCGCGGAGATCCGCGACGACGTACGCGGCGCCGCGGGCAAACTCCGCAGCGAGATGCGGGCCGCGGCCTCGGAGAATCGGCGTGCGGACGCGGGCATCGGCGACAGTGACGCGTGGCGCACGGCCAAGGAGGAGATGCGCCGGGCCAAGGAGGAGTGGAAGGAACAGGCCCGTCGGGCGAAGGACGAGTCCCGCCGCGCCCGCGAGGACGCGCAGAACGCGCGCCGCCAGGCCAAGGAGGCCCATGAGCGGGCCCGCGAGGAGGTCCAGCGCATCGCCCGGCAGGTCCAGGAGCAGGTCCAGGGCCACTTCACCCGGGGCGACTGGCCGGCCGGTGTCCGGGACGGCATGTCCGAACTCACCAGCCAGCTGGGGAACCTGGCCCGGGGCACGACGGCATGGCCCCCCTTCGTCAAGCCGGACCCGGCATCCGCCGACGCTGACCCCGACTGGGCGAAGGACACGGCGGACTCGGGCGACCCGGCCCGCGATCTGGAGCGCCTCCTGGACCGCCTGCGCGACGACGTACGCGACGCGGCCCGCGACCACGGCGTGACGGCCGCTCAGCTCGCGGAGGCCCGCCGCCACCTGTCATCGGCGGCCGCGCACATCCTCGCGCTGCTACGCGGCGCGTAAGCGGCCTCGCGGTATGGACGCTCCGGTGTGCCGCACCCCAGTGCGGTACACC
>NZ_JBHXFA010000111.1:0-25030 GCF_042724175.1 Streptomyces sp. NPDC127084 | reverse complement strand
GGGGGGGGGGGGGGGGGGGGGGGGGGGCGGGCGCCCCCCCCCCCCCACCTCCGGGGGGGGCTCGTGTAACTCGCCGCGGGCCCGGCATCCGGGGGGGGGGTCGCGGTGGTGGGGGCCGGCGACCGCGTCGATGTGGTGCACCACCCGCTGGTGCGGGTCGAGTGAACGGGTGACTCAGCCGAGGCCGCTGTTGATCGCGCTGACCAGTTCGCCGTTCGTGGTGTCACCGGAGAACTCCCAGAAGAACGCTCCTCCCAGGCTCTGGCTCTTCGCCCAGCTCATCTTGCCGCCGATGGTGGCCGGAGTGTCGTAACTCCACCAGTTCGCGCCGCAGTGGGCGTACGCCGTGCCCGCGATGGTGCCGTTCGCCGGGCAGGAGGCCTTGAGCACCTTGTAGTCCTCGATGCCCTGCTCGTACGTGCCAGGCGCCGGCCCGGTCGCCGAGCCCCCGGGTGTGGACTGGCTGACGCCCGTCCAGCCGCGCCCGTAGAAGCCGATGCCGAGCAGCAGCTCCCCGGCCGGGACGCCCTGGGCCTTCAGCTTGGCGATGGCGTCGGCCGAGTTGAACCCGGCCTGGGGGATGCCGGAGTACGAGGTGAGCGGCGAGTGCGGGGCGGTGGGCCCGTCCGCGTCGAAGGCGCCGAAGAAGTCGTACGTCATCACGTTGTACCAGTCGGAGTACGCGGCGGCACCCGCGTAGTCGGTCCTGTCGATCTTCCCGCCGCTGCTTGCGTCCGCCGTGATGGCCGCCGTGACCAGGTTGTTCGTACCGAACTTGGCCCGCATGGCCTGCATCATCGTCTTGAACGCGGACGGACCGCTGCTGTCGCAGGACAGGCCGCAGGCGTTCGGGTACTCCCAGTCCAGGTCGATTCCGTCGAAGACGTCGGCCCAGCGCGGGTCCTCGACCAGCTGGTAGCAGGACTCGGCGAACGCGGCCGGGTTCTGGACGGCCTGCGGGAAGCCGCCGGACCAGGTCCAGCCGCCGAAGGACCAGAGCACCTTGATGTGCGGGTAGGCCTTCTTCAGCTTGCGCAGCTGGTTGAAGTTGCCGCGCAGCGGCTGGTCCCAGGTGTCGGCGACACCGTCGACGGACAGGTCGGCGGTGTAGGCCCGGTCGTAGTCGGCGTAGGAGTCGCCGATGGTGCAGCGGCCGTTCTGGACGTTGCCGAAGGCGTAGTTGATATGGGTGATCTTCGCCGCGGAGCCCGAGGTGACCAGATTCTTGACATGGTAGTTCCGGCCGTACACGCCCCAGTTGGTGAAGTAGCCCAGCTTCACCTTGCCGCCGGGACCGGGTCCCGGGTCGGTGCCGCCGCCCGTGGTGCGTACGGCGCGGGTGCCGCTCATCGGGCCGGTCTGGTCGGCGGTGTCACGTGCCCGGACGGTGTACGAGTAGTCCGTTCCCGGGGTGAGTCCCGTGTTGGTGTAGGTCAGTCCGGTGACCGTCGCGATCTTCGTACCGCCGCGCAGTACGTCGTAGTTCCTGATGCCCTTGTCGTCGGTGGCGGCGGTCCAGCTCAGGGTCACCGAGGTGTTCGTTACGGCCGTCGCCGACGGTGTGCCGGGCGCGGACGGCGGATTGTCGCCGGGGACGCTGCCGCCGTCGCAGGAACCGCCGTTGACGCGGCAGTTGGACGGGGCGCCGGGACCGGCGCCATTGAAGCCGAAGGACACGGAGGCGCCGGGGGCGAGGCTGCCGTTCCAGCTCTTGTTCCGGGCCGTCCAGTGGGTGCCCGAGCTGGTGACATCGGCGTCCCAGGCTGTGGTGACCGAGGTGCCGGAGGGGAAGTCCCACTCGACGGTCCACGAAGTGATGGCGGTGGTGCCGGTGTTCCTCACCGTCCACTTGCCTTCGAAGCCGCTGCCCCAGTCCTGGGTCTTGGCGTAGGTGGCGGTGGCGGAGGCGGCGGCCTCGGCGGGGGTGGCGAGACCGACCATGGCGGCGAGCGGGAGTAGCAGGGCGGTGAGGCCCGCCGTCGCTCTCGATGCGAACCGTGCCCGTAGGCGGCCTCTGCCGCCGGGTCTGCTGGGGCTGCGGGTGCTGCGGGGGGAACTCGTACTCAAGGGAAGCTCCTCGATCGAGTGTGCGGACGGACCGGGGGAGGTGGTGCTCGTGTCCGTGCGGGCGCACCGCGAGGCTCACCGCGTGTGCGCCGTGCGGTGAGAGTAGGAAGGTCTGGACCAATCGTCAATAGGTCCAGACCACGTCCCGGAGCGGCTGCCTCCGCAGTGCGGTCAGATTCCCAACTCCTGCGCCAGCACCGCAGCTTGGACCCTGCTGCGCAACTCAAGCTTCCCCAGCAGCCGACTCACATGGGTCTTCGCGGTGGCCTCCGCCATATCGAGCCGCTGGGCGATCTCCGCGTTCGAAAGACCCTGCCCGATGCACGACAGCACCTCGCGCTCCCGCCGGGTCAGCACATCGAGCACCGAGGGATCCGGGGCGTCCGGCGACCGCACCGGAGCGGGGGCGGCGAACTCCGCGATCAGCCGCCGGGTCACCGCCGGGGCGATCAGGCCCTCGCCACGCGCCACCGTACGCACCGCGTCCAGCAGAGCGTCCGCCTCGGTGTTCTTCAGCAGGAAGCCGGCGGCCCCCGCGCGCAGTGCCCCGAAGACATACTCGTCGAGATCGAACGTGGTCAGTACGAGCACGTCCGCCAGGCCTTCGGACACCACCTGACGGGTCGCCGACACCCCGTCGAGCCGGGGCATCTGCACATCCATCAATACGACGTCCGGGCGCAGCTCCCGAGCCAGCCGCACCGCCTCCTCCCCGTCCGGGGCCTCCCCGGCGACCTCGATATCGGGGGCGCTGCCGAGGATCAGGACCAGCCCGGCCCGTACCGCGCTCTGGTCCTCCGCGACGACGACACGGATCACGGTGCTCACGCCGTTGGCTCCTTGTCCTTCTCCATGGGCAGCAGCGCCCGAACCCGCCAGACCTCCGGGCTCCGGGCTGGGCCCGCGACCGGTCCCGCCTCGAATTCCCCGCCCAGCAGGGCGACCCGTTCCCGCATCCCCACCAGACCCGCGCCAGACCCAGGCGCGCGTGGCCCGGGGCGCTGCCCGAAGGGGCTGGTCACGGTCACCGCCAGGGCGTTCCCCGGTTCCCCCGCGAGACGCACCGCGACCTCACCCGCCGCGGCGTGCTTCAGCGCGTTGGTCAGCGACTCCTGCACGATCCGGTACGCCGCCATCTCCACCGGCGCGGGCAGCGCCGCGGCCCCCTGACGGTCGTCGTACAGCGTGAACCGGAGCCCGCTCGGCTCGCCGTTCGACCGCGCCTGGGCGATCAGCGCGTCCACCGCGTCCAGTTTCGGGGCGGCGGCGGGTTCCTGGTCGCCCCCGCCGCTGTCCCGCAGCAGGCCGATCAGCCGGCGCATCTCGGACAGCCCGGCCACGCTGTTCTCCCGGATGACGGTGAGCGCCTGCCGGGTGGTCTCCGGCTTGTCCAGGGACAGCGCGGCGGTGGAGTGGATGGCGATCGCCGAGAGGTGGTTGGCCACCAGGTCGTGCAGCTCCCGCGCCATCCGGGCCCGCTCGGCGTTCACCGCCTGCGTACGGTCGATCTCGGCGAGCAGCGCGGTCTGTTCGGCGCGAAGCCGGGCGGCGTCGGCCGCCTCCCGGTGGTTGCGCACCAGCGCGCCGGTGGCGGCGGGCCCGAACGACACCAGCCCGATGACCAGACCGATCAGCAGGGCGTAGGGCTCCCGGTACCAGGCGATCAGCCCGATGGTCGCCGCGATGGTGACCAGCGCCGTCGAGTAGGGCAGCAGCCTGGCCATCGCGGGCGAGCCGTAGAGGACGGCCGCGTACACCAGGTCCGTGTACATCAGCAGGGTCACCAGGTTGCCGGGGGTCAGCAGCTCCAGCACCAGCGCGAGCGTGCCCACCGTGAGGGCCGTTCGCGGACTGGTCCGGCGCAGCAGCTCCATGGCGGCCATGGCCACCAGCGGGACCAGTGTGATCCAGCTCCCGTCGAGGGGGCGGACTCCGGCGTTGTTGTGCAGCCCGAGCGCCCACAGCAGCAGTCCGCCCGCGAGGCCGCAGACGGCGATCAGGACGTCGTCGCGGTGGGGGCGGGGGAGCGCGGGCAGGGGCATGGACCAATCTCAGCATGTCGGGAGCGGGGGGCGCACAGGCTGCGTCTTCGACGCCGGGATCACGGCCGGAGCCACGCTGCTCAGCCTGGGAGGCCCTTCCCTGACCTCGCCGCCGCGGCGTCCGTGGTGCCCGGCCCTCGCACCACGCCTGATACGCAGACTACTGAACCGGCGCCGGAGGGTGCGGCTGGGTCGGTAACCGACCCGTACCCCGGCGTCGCCGGCGGGCCCCCGGACATGATCGTGTATCCGGTCCTACCCGTACGAGGTGGGCCCTGGCACGAAGGCCCGCCAGACCTGGCTCTGACGGGCCGCAGTTCCCTTCGTGGGCCAGCACGGCGAAAACGCCGGGATGTCCCACCGTTCTTCCAGTCTGCGGGTGTTCGATCTTCCGACAATGGCCGGGTGACGGTACGTCGAGTGGCTGTGGCGGACGCGGTGCCGCTTCTGGGGCAGCTGCAGCGGTATTCGTGGCGCGGGGTGCGCGGTGACGTCGTGGCCGGGTTCGCGGTCGCGGTGACGCTGGTGCCGCAGGGGCTCGGGTACGGGCAGGTGGCCGACTTGCAACCGGTCGCCGGTCTGTACACCGCAGTAGGGGCGATGGTGGTCTTCGCCCTGGTGACCTCCACGCGGCTGGTGGCGGTCGGCCCGTCGTCGACCATGGCGATCATGACGTACGCGGCGGTGAGCGGCCGTGCGGGTGATGACGCCGACCGGGCGGCGGCGCTGGCGGCGTGTCTGGCGCTGATGACGGGTGCGCTGCTGTTGCTGCCCGGGCGGTTGCGGGGTCTGGCCACATTCATGTCGGGGCCGGTGGTGCTCGGTTACCTGGCCGGTACGGGCGTGCAGGTCATGGCCAGTCAGGTCGGCCATCTGCTCGGTGTGCCGACGCCCAGCGACCGTCCGATGGCCAAGCTGCGGGAGGTGCTCACCCAGCCGGATCAGGTGCAGGTCGTGACCGCCGTGGTGGGAATCTCTTCTTTGGTCGTGCTCGTCCTGCTGCGGAAGGTCTTCACCTCCGTTCCCGCTCTGCACGCCGTGCCGGCCACGCCGGTGGTGTGCGCTGCGGCGATTGCGGTGTCGGCCGGTGCGGGTCTCGCCGGGCACGGTGTGGCGATGACGGGCGAGATCTCCGGCGGTCTGCCCGTCCCCGCCTGGCCGGACGTCACGTGGGGGGACGTATGGGTGCTGCTGCCGGTGGCAGCCGGCATGGCCATGATCGCCTCCATCGAGGGGGTGGCTGTGCTTCGCCGGACCGCGGGCTCCACCGGGGCGGAGGTTTCGTTGGTCCGGGAGTCGGTGGCCATGGGCGCGGCGAGCGCGGGCGCGGGCCTTCTGGTTGGCTTCTCGCCTATGGCGAGCACCCAGCGCACCCTGTCGGCCCGTGGCGCCGGTGCCCGTTCACAGCTGTTCCAGCTGCTGTGCGCCGGCTTCGTGGTGGTCGGGCTGCTGACCACCGGGCCGGTGATCGGTCTGCTGCCGAAGGCGGTGCTGGCCGCGGTGGTCATGGTGTCGGCTGCGCACCTGATCGACGTCCCGGGCTTCAGACGGCTGTGGCAGGGCTGGCGCATGGAGGCAGTGCTCGCTCTGCTCGCCATGATCGCTGTCCTGGGCCTGGGAGTACTGCACGGGCTGCTGGTCGCGGTCGTTCTCGCCCTGCTGCAGCTGCTGCGCCGTGTGGCCTGGCCCCACGACGCGGTCCTCACCGTCACCGGCGACGGCACACCCCGGGAGGTGGCTCCCGGGGAGAGCGAAGCCGCCGACGTGCTGATCTACCGGGTGGATGCGCCGCTGTTCTTCGCCAACGCCAACCGCATCCATCAGAGGATCCTCACGCTGGCGGCGGCCCGGACGCAGTACCCGCGCCATGTGGTCCTGGACGCCGAGGCGGTCTTCTACGTGGACTCCACCGCAGCCCAGGTCCTGGCCCAGCTGACCGTCGATCTGCGGGCGCGCCAATGCGAGCTGGTGCTGGCCAGGACCCGTGGACAGGTCTTGGCCACCCTGCGTGCGAACCCCTATCGGGACGGTGCCACCAGTCGGCTGCGAGTCTTCTCCACCGTGCGTGAGGCATACGCGGCCCTGCGGACGCACTGACCATCACCTGCGGCGGCGAAATCACGGCGCCCGCAACGGCCGGTGGCCAGAGGGGCCGATTTGAAAGCAGCGCGGAGCCTGTGATCCGGCGACGCCGTCCGCGAGGGTGAGGCATTCGCCGGGTGGTCGGCGGGGTGACCCACCTCAGCGCAGGCCTTTGCTGACGGTCCTCGCTCGCTGGAGCCGTCGGGAAAAGCATGTCGTTCCACTTGGAATGCCGCACTGATATACCGTCAACAACCTGGGTCTGAGGCGTAGGCAAATGAGCGTGGCGAGAAGCCGGAGCGGACATGGTCGACGAGGCGTCCCCCGGCACCAAGCCGGAAGGAAAGCGCAAGCTGCCCGACATCGACCCGACTCTGCGAGCCACCGCCGCCGCATCAGTGGGTGGAACCCTGTTCATCTGGTGGCCCGCCTTTACATTGGGGGCGTACAACGCCATCTTCTTCGACAATGTGCTGTCCATCTGGGCGGTGGCAACGGCAGTGCTCCTCTCCGGTGCGCTGCTGCGTACCCGAGGTGCACTGCCCTGGGGCGGCTGGATCGCCCTGGCCGTACCCTCGGTCTGGATTCTCCTGGCCATCGTCGCGCCAAGAAGCCACGGCTACCCCTACCTTCATTACTTCGAGGCCGTGTTCACGCTGGCGGGAGCGCCGATGCTCACATGGCTGCTGTCGCGAATCCTGGTGCCGGACTATGCCGAGCTGCCCATGCGACAGCGTCTGGGAGCCGTTGCTGTCACGCTCGTCATCGGAGTGCTGGCCTTCCTGCTCGGTAAGTTCAACCCCCTTTTCCTCACGTGTTCCGACTTCGACGTGAGTGGAAACAACTCCCCTGGCGGCTGCGCCTCAGGGCCCGCGTTCAACAGGTGGTGACAAGCCGTCTCGCCAGCCGGCGATCGACTGGGGGCTGGACCTCACCCGGCCCACTGCGGATTGCCGATCGTCCTGTGCGCGCCGCCGTGTCGTCCTCCGCATGGGACGGGTGCGCTCCTCCACAATTCGCTGTGAGGCGGTCGTGTGCGTGCCCCGGGAGGTTTGACTGTGTCCGACGGTGAGCCGGCTTCCGGCTGCTGTATTCCCTCGCGGGCGGTTTCCCCCGCGGTCGCGCCGGTGGCCCGGTCATCGGCCGGGGACATGCTTCTGGTGGCGGCTGACGGCGGGCCATCCGACCGGGAGGGCATGGTATGCCTGACCGCCGCCACGTTCCTGATGGGTTCCCAGGGCCGCTGGACCGTCCCGGGTGATGGTGAGGGGCCGGTTCACGAGGTGTCACTCGCGCCGTACTGGATCGACATCTGTGTGGTCTCCAACGCCGACTTCGGAGCCTTCACGGCCGCCACGGGCTACGTGACGGAGGCCGAGCGGTATGGCTGGTCGTTCGTCTTCGCCGGGCTGCTGCCGCCCGGATTCCCCGACACCCGGGCCGTTGCCGCAACCCCGTGGTGGCGTCAGGTCCACGGGGCCTGCTGGCGGCATCCCGATGGCCCCGGCTCCGACCTCGCCGACCGTGCCGACCACCCCGTGGTGCACGTCTCCTTCAACGACGCCTCCACCTACGCCGCCTGGGCCGGCAAACGCCTGCCGACCGAGGCGGAGTGGGAGTACGCGGCCCGCGGCGGCCTGGAACAGGCCACGTTCCCCTGGGGCAACGACATCGAGCCCGGGGGCGAGCGGAGGATGAACGTGTGGCAGGGCCGTTTCCCCGACCACCACACCCGTCCCGACGGCTGGTACGGCACCGCTCCCGTGACCGCCTACCCGCCGGGAGGCCACGGCCTGTACAACGCCTGCGGCAATGTCTGGGAGTGGTGCGCCGACTGGTACGCGCCGACCTACTACGCCCGCAGCCCGCGCGAGAACCCCACCGGTCCCGCGTTCGGCATCGCCCGAGTGATCCGCGGCGGCTCGTACCTGTGCCACGCGTCCTACTGCCGCCGCTACCGGGTGGCCGCCCGCAGCTCCAGCACCCCGGACAGCAGCACCGGCCACCAGGGCTTCCGCTGTGCCGCGGACGCCGGTCCCTTCGACGCTCCCTGACGGGGTCGCCGCGCCGCCCAGGTCGGCACGAAGAGGCCGCGCCTCCCCAGCCTGTCACTGCGGGCCGGGGAGGCGCGGCATCGTCACGGTGTCAGTCCCTGTGGAACATGCCGGTGAGTTCCTTCTCCACATCCGAGAAGGCCTCTCCACTGACATCCACGACCACCTGGCGGATGGTGCCGCCGAGAAACTCGAAGGGAGTCTCGTAATCGCCGGAGACCGGCTGGCTGTCGTCCCGGCCGACCGCGAGTCCTTCCCCGACCAGGGAGAAGTTACCCGGCTGGGTCCTGATATCGGCCTCGGCGACCCGGCGCTCGTCGACGTAGAGGGTGAGAGTGCCGTGACTGCTGCCCTGATCGTCCCGCTCCTGTGCGCGGAACACGGCGGAGAAGGTGTGGTCCCCGGTGCCGACCGGATCCGGGGAGCTGACCTTCTGCTCCTCGCGGCCGAGCCAGTTGTAGACGTAGTGCAGCCGCCCGTCCAGCAGGTACATGCTGTGCCCGCCGAAACGCCCGCCGTGTGAGAACAGCACGCCGCGGGCCTCAGGGGTGTCCAGGCGCGTCTCGGCGACGATGGTGTAGGAGCGGCCGCGGATATTCACCGCTACCGCCTCGGGCACGGCCGCGCAGCCCGGGTAGTAGACGTACCGGTCACGCGGCTTGGACAGCTGCGGCCTGGGCGTGTTCAGGATCTCCACCGGGCTGCGGTCGTCCAGCGGCAGACCGTGGTATTTGGCGGCCTCGTCCGACCACATGCGCTTGAGCTCCTCAAGCTTCTCCGGATGTTCCGCGGCCAGGTCCCTGTTCTCCGAACGGTCCTCGCGCAGGTTGTACAGCTCCCAGCTGTCTTGTTCGAAGTGGCTCCAGTCGGAGGGCGCCGGGGGATGCGCGGTCGCCGCATGCCAGCCGTCGTGCCAGATGCCGCGGGTGCCGAGCATTGTGTAGAACTGCGTCTGCCGCGGTTCGGGCGATCGGGCGTCCTCGATCACCTGGCGGAAGCTGGCGCCCTCGACCGGATTCTGTGTGACGCCCTTGACCACGTCCGGGGGCTGGATGCCGAGCAGGTCGTAGACGGTCGGCACGATGTCGATCGCGTGCACGTACTGGTGCCTGACCTCGCCCTTGTGCTTGATGCCCGTGGGCCAGGCGATGATCATCGGGTCGGCGATTCCGCCCTCGTACGACACCCACCGCTTCCAGTACTTGAACGGGGCATTGAAGGCCCACGCCCATCCTGTGGGGTAGTGGTTGTATGTCTTCGGGCTGCCCATCGCGTCGAGGTGGCGCAGGTTCTCGGCGATGTCATCGGGGACGCCGTTGAAGAAGTTGTTCTCGTTCATCGACCCGTTCGGGCCGCCCTCGGCGCTGGCGCCGTTGTCGGAGACGGCGACGATGATGGTGTTCTCCAGCTGCCCGGACTCCTCCAGGTAGTCCAGCAGGCGGCCGATCTGCGCGTCGGTGTAGGAGACGAACCCGGCGAAGACCTCGGCCATCCGGGCGAACAAGCGCTTCTCGTCGGCGCTCAGTGTCTCCCACGGGCGGACGAAGTCCGTGGCCGGCCACGGCTGCCCCTGAGGCCCGGTGGCCTCCGGCTCGCCGTGCGGATTGATCGGTGTGAGCTCGGTGCCCTCGGGCAGGACGCCCAGCTCGATCTGCCGCTGCAGGGTCGTACGACGGTACACCTCGTAGCCGTCGTCGAACTTCCCCGCGTACCGGTCGGCCCACTCCTTGAAGATGTGGTGCGGCGCGTGGCCCGCACCGGGGCAGAAGTAGGTGAACCAGGGCTTCTCCGGGGCGATGACCTTGGCGTCGCGGACGAACTGGATCGTCCGGTCCACCAGGTCCTTCGACAGGTGATAGCCCTGCTCCGGAGGGTAGGGCGGCTCGACGGGGTGGTTGTCGTAGACCAGGTCGGGGTAGTACTGGTCGGCTTCGCCGCCGAGGAAACCGTAGAACCGTTCGAACCCGCGGCCCAGCGGCCAGTGCCGCTTCGAGGAAGCCATGTTCGCCTCGTCCGACGGGCACAGATGCCACTTGCCCAGGGCGTACGTGTTCCAGCCGCGCTCGACCAGCACCTCCGCCAGGCTGGCGTTCTCGAACGGGATACGCCCGTTGGAGCCCGGGAAGCCGCTGGTCATCTCCGCCACGCAGGCCATACCGTTGCTGGTCGCGTTCCTCCCGGTCAGCAGGCACGACCGCGTCGGTGAGCAGAGCGCCGTGGTGTGGAAGTTGGTGAACTTCACCCCCATCTCGGCGATCCGGCGCATCGCCGGCGTCTCCACCAGCCCACCGAAGACGTCGAACGTGCCGAAGCCGACGTCGTCCCACACCAGGTACAGCACGTTCGGCGCGCCGTCGGGGGCCTGCGGCTGCTTGTACGGCTCCCAGTCCGGCACCGACTGCCGGATGTCCTCCTGGATCACGCCCTTGAACGGAACAGCCATCCTTGGTGTCTCCTCAGCGCTACATGGTGACGGTCTGTGACGAGGGAATCGTCCCCCGCCGAGGAGGACCGGTAGACCGGAGCGGACAGCACGTCATTCCATTGGCGGTACCCGCTGTCGCGGACGTCCCTCGGCCAGGCCACGATGAACCGCGGCGGAGTGCTGAAGCGACAGCTCCCGGAAGGGCCGGACCACCATGAAGTACCAGCTGCGGCCCGAAGACCTCGGATTCCTCGACCGCGCCCCCTTCCGGCGAACCTGCACCGGCGAACTCAGGGCACCGGCCGAAGCGGTCTTCGAGCAGCTCGCCGTCCACCCGGAGCACTGGCCCCGCTGGTTCGCGCCGGCCGACGACGTGCACTTCGTGGGAGCGCCTCCGTACGGTGTGGGAGCCACACGCTACTTCCGGCTGTACCGCGTCGTCCGCGCCCACGAACGGATCACCGCGTGGGATCCCGGTCGGCGCTTCGCCTACCGCGTCGAGGAAACGAACGCCCCCGGCGTCACCGCGATGATGGAGCAGTGGCTCCTCGAGCCCACGTCGGACGCGACGACCGCCGTCAGCTGGACCCTGGCCGTCGACAGCCGTCCCCCCGTCCACCTGCTGCTGCGCGCAGGTCAACGCCATATCGACCAGCTCTTCCGCAAGGCGATGCCACGACTGGAAGGCTTGTGCGACCGACCCTGACCCGCGGCGCCTGTCCCACACCCGGGCCCGGTAGACGGCCTGGTCCCGGAGATGCTCGCCGGCGCCCTGCCCGGCATCGCGCTCGCCTCGCACACCAAGCGCGAGGTGTACCCCCGAAACCGTCGCCGGACCCACGCCGACTTGACCGCCCTCCGGGTCGGTGAAGTCCCTGGGCCCAGCCTCGCGCTCCCTGAACGAGCGCAAAAGGTGAACAAGGGCCTAGGAAGACGGTACGGACCCTGCCTCGATCCGGCGGACGAAGCAGGGGGCGGCGCCGGTACATCAAAGGGTGCAGTGCGGGTTCCTCCGGCACGCCGACGATTCGGGCGGGCGCGGCGCTGACGATGGAGAGGAACCGAGGAGAGGAAGCACCACCGTGGTCGTGACGTTGATCGTGATCTGCGAGATCGGATTCTGGGTGCTGTTGGCAGCGGGTCTGTCAGCGCGCTATCTGCTGAAGATGCCGAGGACCGGTCTCGCGATCCTCCTCTGCGAGCCACTCCTTGAGCTCGTTCTGTTCGCCGTCACGGCGCTCGACCTCAAGAACGGCGCCGACCCGAGCCTCAGGCACGGGATCGCCGCGCTCTACATCGGCTACACCGTGGGCCACGGCCACCGCACCATCAAGTGGCTCGACGGACACGCCGCCCACCGCTTCGCCGGCGGCCCGCCGCCCGTGAAGCCGCCAAGGGGCGGGATGGCGCGGGTCAGGCACGAGGCCAGGCTGTGGCTGGGCACCCTGATCGGCGCGGCGGTCGCCACGGTGCTGCTGCTGCTCGCCATCTGGTACGTGGGCGACCCGGCGAGGAGCGGCTCCTTGTGGGAGTGCGTGTACGCCGCGTGGCGGGCGGCGGGCATCCACGGTCTGATCGTCCTGAGCTACGCGCTCTGGCCGAAGAAGGCACAGGACAGCGGGCGTTCCGGGCGGGAGGCGGCGGCGCGGGACGCCGCGTAGGGACAAGCGGTGGGGGTCGGCTCGGGCCGGCCCCCACCGTCCTGCCGGTTCAGCGTTCGCCGCCAGGCACCCACAGGATGTCGCCGATCTCCTTGTTCGCCGTCCGGGCGAGGATGAAGAGCAGGTCCGAGAGGCGGTTGAGGTATGTCGCCGTCAGCATGTTCATCGTCTCGCCGTGCACCTCCAGAGCGGCCCAGGTCGAGCGCTCCGCCCGCCGTACCACCGTGCACGCCTGGTGCAGCAGCGCCGCGCCCGGCGTGCCGCCCGGCAGGATGAACGAGCGGAGCTTCTCCAGGTCCGCGAGGAAGCGGTCGCAGTCCGCCTCCAACTTGTCGACATACGACTGCTCCACCCGCAGCGGCGGGTACTCGGGGTTCTCCACGACCGGCGTGGACAGGTCGGCGCCGACGTCGAAGAGGTCGTTCTGGACCCGGAAGAGGACCTTGACGACCTCGTCCGGAAGCTGCCCGAGCGCGATGGCTGTGCCGATGACGGCGTTGGCCTCGTTGGCGTCGGCGTACGCCGAGATCCGCAGATCGGTCTTGGCGGTTCGGCTCATGTCGCCGAGCGCCGTCGTGCCCTTGTCACCGGTGCGGGTGTAGATGCGCGTCAGATTGACCATGGGGCCAGCCTAGGCCGCCGACGGCCCGCTCACGCGTCGGCCCTCGGAGCCGTTACTCCTGGGGCGCGAGGTGCTTGAGTGATCTTGGAGTACGCCGTACGGCCGTCGCGCTGACCCCGTCCGATGTGATGTCCGTCATCTGAGACGTGACGCGCATCTCTTCATGGCCACATGGCTCCTCACGAGCGCTAACCTCCGGCCGAGAGCCGAAAAATACACGTGTTTTAAGGGGTGTGGCAGTGGCCAGGAAGCTCGCCGTCATCGGGGCCGGACTCATGGGGTCCGGAATCGCGCAGGTCTCCGCCCAGGCGGGCTGGGAGGTCGTGCTGCGCGACGTCACCGACGAGGCGCTGACCCGCGGCACCGACGGCATCAAGACGTCGTTCGACCGGTTCGTCGCCAAGGGCAAGCTGGAGGCGGCGGACGCCGAGGCGGCGCTCGGGCGTATCACGACGACCACCGATCTGGACGCGGTCGCCGACGTGGACATCGTCGTCGAGGCGGTGTTCGAGAAGCTTGAGGTCAAGCACGAGATCTTCCGGGCGCTCGACAAGCTCGTACGGGACGACACCGTGCTCGCCTCGAACACCTCCGCCATTCCGATCACGAAGATCGCCGCCGTGACGGACCGCCCGGAGCGGGTCGTGGGCGCGCACTTCTTCTCGCCCGTGCCCATGATGCAGCTCTGCGAGCTGGTGCGCGGCTACAAGACAAGTGACGAAACCCTCGCCATCGCTCGCGAGTTCGCCGAGTCCGTGGGGAAGACCTGCATCGTCGTGAACCGGGACGTCGCCGGTTTCGTCACCACCCGGCTGATCTCGGCGCTCGTGGTCGAAGCCGCCAAGCTCCAGGAGTCGGGCGTGGCGACCGCCGAGGACATCGACATCGCCTGCAAGCTGGGCTTCGGCCACGCCATGGGCCCGCTGGCCACGGCCGACCTGACCGGCATCGACATCCTGATGCACGCGACCAGCAACATCTACACCGAGTGCCAGGACGAGAAGTTCGCACCGCCGGAGCAGATGCGCCGGATGGTGGACGCGGGTGACATCGGCCGCAAGAGCGGGCAAGGCTTCTACACGTACTGATCGGGCAGCTGACCGCGCGGCCCTGTGCGCTTTCACTCTGGCGGGTGAATTCGGTATCGGTTCGCTTACAGACGGCAACTACTCTGCCTGTACGGCAGTCAGTTGTTGCAACAACAAATCCGTGGACAGTCATGAGGCGGTCACACGGACAGCGGTACGGCACAGGGCCGCGCGGGCGGCGCGGCGACCGCGCGCGGCACGGCACAACAGCAGGACAGCAGAGAGATCTGACGGACCCACGCACTCTCGGGGAGCGCATATGCACATCAGGGGCGACCACGCCGAGCTGGTCGTCGGGGGCCGCCTCGACGTCCGCAGCGCGGCGGACGCCCGTACGGTCCTGCACGCGGCGGTCGACCGTGGCGTCGGCGACCTCGTGCTCGACCTGAGCGATCTCGACTCCTGGGACGCCACCGGACTCGGGGTCATCATGGGTGCGCACAGACGGGCGGGCCGCTGCGGCCGGCGGCTCGTGCTGCGCGGTGTACCCCCGCAGATGCAGCGCCTTCTCGTCGCCACCCGGCTGCATCGCATTCTGGCCATCGAGGGCGGGATCGCCGCGGAGTCCCTGCCGCGCGTCTGAGCCGGACCGTTTCCATGCCGCCGTACCGGGCGGATGGCGGACGCACAATCCTCACGAGAACGTGACCTCCCGGCGTCCTGCGGAGACGGCGATTCCGCGATAATTTCCGACGGTCTTGGGTTCGGCCGACCGCCGGTGCGGAACCCCTGCGATATGCGCCGCGGCCACCCGGTTCCGGCGCAGGGCACCGACAGGCACCGAACCGGAAGCGAGCGGAGCGTGCAGACAGACCGCCAGGTCCTGTCCGGACCTGGGGACTTCCGCACAGACGCCATCTGGGGGGCTTGAACCTTGGACCCGATACACCAGAGGCCGCACCAGCACGGCCGCGACGACGACAGCGCCGACCATGTCGACAACGATGGCGTCGACAACACAGGCACGGACGACGTCGGCACCCGCGGGGCCGACGGGGCCCATGCAGACGACCTTGCCCATCCGGCCGACGGGGCGCACGAAGACGACCGTGCCCATCCTGCCGACCAGGCGCGTGAAGACGACCGTGCCCATCCGGCCGACCAGGCGCACGGATCCGCCGGCGACCGCAGGCCCGCTCCCGCACAACGCCCGCCTCGTGACGCCATCTCCCCCGAGCTCGCCCAGAAAGCGCCCGCCCCCGTACGGACCATCACGCTCGTCACCGGCGATCTGCTGCTCACCGTCAATCCCATCGACGGCAGCGAGATCGAAGCCCTCCCACCGGGGAGCGTGCCGTCTCCGGGGGCCGGGCTCCACAGCGCCGCCCGGCGCAGCGCCTCGGCCCGCGAGGAACTGCGGATCGCCGCGCGTCCCCCGGTGCCCGCGGGACCTGCCGTCCCGACCGTGCCGCTGTTCGAACGCGGCGAGGTGCGCGAGCGGCTCGTACGCCTGCTCAGCCGGGGCCGTTCGGTCCGGCTCACCGGCCCGGCCGGATCCGGCCGGACCACGCTCGTCGACGTGGTCGCCGAGGACTGCGAGAACCTCGCACCCGACGGCGTCGTCCGGCTCTCCGGCCAGGGCCGTACAGCCATCGAACTGCTCCATGAACTCTCCGCCGCCGTCCACGAGCCGCCGCCGCACCGCCCCGACCGGACGCGGCTGCTCGAACTGGTCAGGGAAGCCGCAGCCGTCGTCGTCATCGACGACCTCGAACTCGGCGGCAGCGCCCTGGACGAGCTGCTCGACGCCACGCCCGAGTGCGCCTACCTGCTCGCCGTGACGCCCGATGTGCCCGCGCCCTCGGTGGAGTCGGCCATCGAAGAGGTCTTCCTCCCGGGGCTCGGCCGAAGCACCGCCCTCCAACTGCTGGAGCACATCGCCGAGCGTCCGCTCACGGACGACGAGGCGAACTGGGCGGGCGACCTCTGGTTCGAGTCCGAGGGCAGGCCGCTGCGATTCGTCCAGGCCGGGGCGCTGCTTCGGCAGCGGGACGCCCGGCGTGTCACGGATCCCGCACCCCTCGACAACGGCACGGATGACGACGCCGACGAGGAGAGCGTCTTCACCGACACCCACCCCACCCCGCTGCCCGGCCTCGGTGACGCCGCCGCGCCCGCTCCGCTGCTCGCCTCCCGGCTCAGCGAGTCCGCGCGCGAGACACTGCGCTTCGCCGTGGCGCTCGGTGGGGAGGTGCCGCATCAGGCCCATCTCCCGGCGCTCGTCGGCGACACCCATGCGGACGCCGCCGTCGGCGAGCTGACGCGCTGCGGACTGCTGACACCCGTCGGCCCGCGCTACCGGCTGGCATCGGGCGTGCCCGCCCAACTGGAGGCCGCGGGCTACGGGGAGGGCGCGCTGGACCGCGCCCGTACCGCGGCGCGGCACTATGCCTGGTGGGCCGCCCACCCTTCCGTCCTGCCCGGGCGGGTGGTGGCCGAGGCGGAAGCCGTGCTGGCCGCGACGACCCTCCTGGTGCAGTCGGGCGAACCGGCGGACGCGTCGGCGGCGGTGCTCGCCGCGCGCAGCGTCGCGCCCGCCTACGCCGCGGGGCTGCACTGGGGAGCCTGGGAAAGGGCCCTGAGGGCCGGCCAGGAAGCGGCCCGCGTCTCGGGTGAGGTCGCGCAAGAGGCGTACTTCCACCATGAGCTGGGCGTGCTCGCGCTCTGCTCGGGCAACGCGGACCGGGCCCGCGCCGCACTCGAAGCCTCCATCGCGCTGCGTGGCGCGCTCGCCGACAAGAGCGGGACGGTGGTCGGACGCCGTGCGCTCGCCCTGGTCGCGGACCGCTTCCGCGGTACCGCGGACACGCCTGGCGAGGGAATCCCGGACATCCGTCCCGACGAGTCCGGGTCCCCGACCCCGAAGCCGGGGAAGATACGACTGCCGGGGCAGTCGGCGGAGACGCTGGTCACCCATCTGGACCGGTCGGCACCGGGGGGATCCGGAGGCCGGCGCCGCACGATCCTGTCCGGTGCCCGCCGCAACGCGGTCGCCGCCGGGGCGGGTGTGCTGCTGGTCGTGGCGCTCGGCACGGCCGTGGCCCTGAGCACGGGATCCGACGGCGACCGGCCGGCGCAGCGGGTGACGAACGAGCAGCCGGCGACCGAAGACGACACGGTCGAGGGCCTGATCGGGGACCAGCCGACCGACGGCGCGACCCCGAGCCCGGGCGGAACGGACGACGCGTCACAGTCTGCGGCCCCCGAGCCGTCGCAGCAGGCCCGTCCCGGCGAGAGCGCCTCACCCAGCCGTTCGTCCACACCGGACAGGGAGCCCTCGGCATCCGGCGGCGGTACGGGCTCGGACGGCGGAGCCTCGTCCTCGGGCGGCGGGAACACCTCCGGAGGGGGCTCGTCGACGACCGGCGGCGGTGGCACCCCCTCACCGTCGACCACGGGCGGCGGTTCGCCCTCACCGTCCGGCGGTACGTCCGGTTCGCCGTCCCCGACGACGACCGGCGGCAGCGGCTCACCCTCGCCGTCGACCGCGGGCACGACATCCGGATCCCAGACGTCGGGCGCCACGACCGCCGGCGGTGCCACCTCCGGTACGACGAGCGCCGGGGTGGATGCCGGTGGCGCCGGCAGCGACGATGTCGCCGGCACGGGTTCCGAGGGAACCTCGGCCGCGTAGAGGCATAGCGGGCCCTTGGGTTGCTCCCCCTTGCCGAGATGCTCGGGGGATCGGCCCAAGGGCCCGGTGCCAGGCCTCCGGCCCTCAGAACAGGCGGAGCTTGTCGTCCTCGATGCCGCGTAGCGCGTCGTAGTCCAGCACCACGCACCCGATGCCCCGGTCGGTGGCCAGGACACGGGCCTGGGGCTTGATCTCCTGGGCCGCGAAGACCCCGCGGACCGGGGACAGATGCGGGTCGCGGTTGAGCAGCTCCAGATAGCGCGTCAACTGCTCGACCCCGTCGATCTCGCCGCGCCGCTTGATCTCGACCGCCACGGTCGCCCCGTCCGCGTCACGGCACAGGATGTCCACCGGACCGATGGCCGTGGGGTACTCGCGGCGGATCAGGCTGTAGCCGTCGCCGAGCGTCTCGATACGGTCGGCGAGGAGCTCCTGGAGGTGCGCCTCCACGCCGTCCTTGATGAGCCCGGGATCCACACCGAGTTCGTGGGACGAGTCATGGAGGATCTCCTCCATGGTGATGATCAGTTTCTCGCCTGCTTTGTTGATCACCGTCCATACGTGCTCCGCGCCGTCGGCGCCCTCCTTCAAGGTGCAGGGAGGGGACATCCAGTTGAGCGGTTTGTACGCGCGGTCGTCGGCGTGGATGGAGACACTGCCGTCGGCTTTGATCAGGATCAGCCGGGGTGCGGAGGGCAGATGGGCGGTGAGCCGGCCCGCGTAGTCCACGGAACATCGGGCAATGACGAGACGCATGGTCGGCAACGCTACTCGACGCACCGGCCCCCGCGCGATTCCGCCCCGGGCCCCGGGGCACCCCCGGCCCGCGCCGCCCTCCTCGCCACCCGCGCCCGGGGTGCGTCCCGGGCATTCGCCGGCCCGTGCCGCCCGCCCCAGCGGCGTGCGCCCTGCGCACTGCGGCCCGCGCTGCTCTGCTTCCAGCCACTCACCGTCCTGCCTGCGGCAGCTCTCCTGCCTCCCCCGAGCCCCCCTCGTGCACGTCCCTACGGGTCGCCCCTCTTGTCCCCTTACGTTATTGGCCGGTTGTGCTCCCATTCTCCTGGTGCGGACCAGGCAGCACGCCTAACGTGGGAGCAGGAGGTTGTCGGTCGCGCACTCTGCGTCGTCAAGATCGGCCATTCGCGGTCAGCGTCGATCGCCCGGTCGGCAGGTCCTCCTGCTTCCCTGCCCGTAAGACCCCGGTACCCCGGGGTCGCGAGAGGAGAACCCATGTCGCTCGACGTCTCACCGGCGCTGTTGGAACAGGCCGAGCGAGGCGAGGTCGACGAAGCCGCCTTCGTCGACTGCGTCCGGACCTCCCTGCCCTTCGCATGGGAGATGATCAGCTCTCTGGTGGCTCAGCTGAAGGTGGACGGCGGCGACTTCGCCGACAACCAGACGCCGCCGCCGGACGAGCAGGCACGTGGTCAGCTGCTGCGCGCACTCGCGAGTGACGCCATCCGGGGGGCCCTTCAGCGGCACTTCGGGGTACGGCTCGCGTTCCAGAACTGCCACCGCGTCGCGGTGTTCCCACTGGACCCCTCGGTGGATGAGCGGCTCGCCCGCTTCACCTCTCCCCGGGCCCAGTTGCTCAACCAGTCGCCCGAACTGCGCGACTGCTGATGTCTTTTGCTGCTGATCCGCACCACCGGACAGGGCCCGGAAGCCACCTGAGCCATGAGATCACGGAGCACGGAGCGGCAGCACTCGCCAGAGAGACGGGCTGGCGACGCGGGTGTGTGGGCCGTACGCCGTGTACGGCCCACACCTTCAGCTCAGCAGCGGGAGCACCTCGGCGCCCAGTCGGCGTACGTTCTCCTCTGTCGTGGCCAGATCCCCGGATCCCTCGACAAGGAGCGCGAAGCGGCTGATGCCCGTACGCTCCGAGGTCGCCGCCAGCCGGTCGGCGGCCAGCTTCGGGGTGCCCACGGGGTGCAGCCCGCAGAGGAGTTCGGTGTACGCCACGGGGTCCCGCATGGAACGCTGCCGCCCGTCCACCGTGACGTGGGCGTCGAGACCCTTCTTCAGCCATCCGGGCATGGCCTTCATCAGTGTCTCCTCCGCCTCCGCGTGGCTGTCGGAGATCTGCGCCACTCCGGCCGACACATGCCCGGCGCGCGCGATGTGCTCCGGCGTGTGCCCGGCGGTGCGCGCGTGCCTGCGCCACAGTGCGACCATGTCCGCCTTGTCCTCGTCGCCGGAGTGCATCCCGAGCAGCATCGGCAGTCCGTGCTCGGCGGCGAGCCGGACGCTGGCCGGCGACGTACAGGCGACGACGACCTCGGGCCCCTCGGCGCTGCCGCCGTCGGCGTCCAGCAGCTCGTCGGGGCGCGGGACGACGGGGACCTCGCGGAAGGCGAACCGCTCACCGTCGGCCGCCACGCGAGGTTCCCGCAGCCAGCGCAGCAGCAGGTCGAGGGACTCCGGGAAGCCCTGCTCGTACGCCCCGAGTCCGGACCCGAACACCTCCAGGTCGACCCAGGGCCCGCCCCGGCCCACACCGAGCGAGAAGCGCCCCCCGGAAGTGAGGTGCAGCAGCGCCGCCTGCTCGCCGAGAGCCACCGGATGGACGGTGGGCAGCACACTCACCGCCGTGCCCACCCTGATCCGCTCGGTGCGCCCCAGCAGCAGTGCGGCCAGGGTCACGGCCGACGGGCACACCCCGTACGGCACGAAGTGGTGCTCGGCCAGCCACACCGCGTCAAGTCCGGCCGCCTCCGCGACCTCAGCCGACCGCACCGCCCGGTGCAGTGCCTCCCCCTGTCCTTGGCCCGGAAACTGGGCCCCCAGTACAAATGCTCCAACGCGCATCGCCTTATGCCTCCTTGCGGCCGACGCGGCATTCCCCCCACACGGGCAATAACGTCTGACACGTGCCAAAGGCACGGCCACGCGAGAAGTTGTTGCGATTTTCCGCTAACTGGCCCTTGCGGGTGCCGAGCCACCTCGCCGTATGGAGCGCCTACCCATCGGCATGACCCGTAGGCTGGAGGAGCAACGTCCGGTCTGTCCCATGAGGTGTTACGTGTCTCCGCGCCGCAACCGCCCCCGTGACGGCGAGAAGCCGATCGACCACGCCGGTGACGCAGGCACCCGCTACGGCGGGATGCAGCAGACCGAGAGCTGGCAGGGCGAGGACTGGTGGGTGCGCCATGTCGCAGGAGCGAGCTCGGTGGGCAAGCACTACCGCTGCCCCGGGTGCGACCAGGAGATCCCCTCGGGGGTGCCGCATGTGGTGGCCTGGCCGGAGCTCGGGGGAGTAGACGACCGCCGCCACTGGCACAAGGCGTGCTGGAACGCGAAGGACCGGCGCACCGCGCGGGTGCACCGGCCCCGTAACGCCCCCCGGTACTGAGCCGGGGGCTGTTACGCGTCGCGGTTGTGCAGGCTGGCGAAGGCTCCCGCCAGGACGACGCCGGTCACCCCGAGCATGATCCACAGCGGCTCCCAGCCCTGGGGGCCGTCGGGGCCGATGTCACCGTAGAGCGCCACGATCTGGCTAGGGATCGAGTAGTTCAGCAGCCAGTTCTGGAGGTCCGCCAGGCGCTGGGACATCATGAACATGGCCGAGACCAGGGGCAGCAGCATCACACCGACCATCACGGTGATCGCGCCGGCCGAGTGGCGGATGATCGTCCCGAGGGACAGCCCGAGCAGCCCGAGCAGCGCGACGAACGCCCCGACGCCGACTGTCGAGCGTAGCCACTCACCAACGCCGGCCGACGGCGCGCTCACCAGGCCCGTCAGGATCAGCCCGGCGAATGCCGAGGTCAGCGCCGTGATCACAAAGACCAGAGCGAAGAACACGATCGCCTTGGCCGCCAGCACCCGCTCCCGGGTGGGGCAGGCCGTCAGGGTCGTACGGATCATTCCCGTACCGAATTCGGACGCGATGGTGAGCACACCCAGGGTGATGACGCAGAGCGAACCCAGCAGCACACCGAAGAAACCGAAGCCCAGGGCCGACGCCTCCTGCTCCACGCCGCCCTCGGCGCCGGCGCCGGCGGCGAGGACGCCGATGGACAGAGCCGAGCCGATGATCAGCATGATCATCACACCGAGGGTCCACATGGTGGAGCGCACGGAACGGATCTTGGTCCACTCGGAGGCGATGGCGTCACCCAGGTGGGCCTTGCGCACCGGAATGGGTGACGCGTAGGAGGCGCCCGGCTGCTGATAAGGGGCGGGGGCGGTCATCGGGAGTCCTCGGGCTGCTTCGGGGTGGACGCGGGCGCGGGTACGGCTGCCTGCGGCTGGGCCGCCGTATGCGGGTTCTGTCCGGGCGGCGGCGGGGCGTACCAGCCCTGCTGCGGCACCTCCGGAACCACCACAGGCTCCACCCCCGGGACATAACCGGGCGGCGGAAGCTGCATCAGCCCCGCCTTCTGGTCGTCCGTCGAGCGGTAGTCCACGGCGCTCTGCGTCATTCGCATATACGCCTCTTCCAGCGACGCCTGGTGCGGTGACAGCTCCCACAGCCGCACGTCCGCGCCGTGTGCCAGGTCGCTGATCGCGGACAGCGGGAGGCCCATCACCCGCAGCGCGCCGTCCTTCTCCGGCATGACCTGCGCGCCGGCCTCGCTGAGCACCGCCGTCAGCTTCTCCCGCTGCTGCGGTTCGGCGTCGGGGGTACGCACCCGGGCGAAGCCGGCCGAATTCGCCGCGATGAAGTCCTTGACGCTCATGTCAGCGAGGAGCTGACCGCGCCCGATCACGATCAGATGGTCGGCCGTGAGCGCCATCTCGCTCATCAGGTGGGAGGAGACGAAGACCGTGCGCCCCTCGGCCGCCAGTGACTTCATCAGGTTGCGGACCCACAGGATGCCCTCGGGGTCCAGACCGTTGACGGGCTCGTCGAAGAGCAGCACCTGGGGATCGCCGAGCAGGGCGGCGGCGATACCGAGCCGCTGCCCCATGCCCAGCGAGAACTCGCCCGAGCGCCGTTTGGCGACATGCTGGAGGCCGACGACACCCAGCACCTCGTCCACCCGGCGGGCCGGGATCCCGGCAAGCTGGGCGAGCGACAGCAGATGGTTGCGCGCGCTCCGTCCCCCGTGCACCGCCTTGGCGTCCAGCAGCGCCCCGACCAGCCGGGGCGCGTTCGGCAGCTGCCGGAACGGATGGCCGCCGATCGTGATCCGGCCGGACGTCGGTTTGTCCAGGCCGACGATCATGCGCATCGTCGTGGACTTGCCAGAGCCGTTGGGTCCGAGGAAACCGGTGACGGCGCCGGGCCGCACCTGGAAGGACAGGTTGTGCACCGCCGTCTTGGCGCCGTAGCGCTTCGTCAGGCCGATTGCCTCGATCATTCTCCAGCCCCATCGACAGTCAGGTCGTCGGGGCCCGGGCCGGAGCAGGCCGCACGACCCCCGTAAGAGTTAGGAGGATAACCAGCCCTTGACGGTTCCAGCCAAAGGTTGCCGTTCCGTCACGCGTCGCGTGTCTTCAGAACCCCGTACCCACCGAGCAGCGCAGCCACCACCCACAGCACCATGATGCCGAAACCGCCCCAGGGCCCGTACGGCGCCGGCTCACTGCCCATCGCGTCCGGAAGCACCTGCATGATCTTGGAACCGGCCTGGTCGGGGAAGTACCTGGCCACGTCCTTCGCGTACGGCACGACCGACAGGATCCCGGAGATCAGGAAGAAGAAGGGCATCAGGATGCCGAGCGAAAGGACCGAGCTGCGCAGCATCGCCGCCACGCCCATCGAGAACAGCGCCATCAGGGTCATATAGAGCCCGGCGCCGACCACTGCCCGCAGCACGTTCTCCTCGCCCAGACCCGTGCCGTTCTCGCCCAGCAGCGCCTGTCCGAGCCAGAACGTGAGGAAGCTGGTCGCCATACCCACCACCAGCGCCAGCCCGCCCGCCACGGCGATCTTGCTGAACAGGAAGGTGGCACGCTGCGGTACGGCCGCGAGCGAGGTGCGGATCATCCCCGAGCTGTACTCGGTGCTCACCACCAGCACGCCGAAGACGACCATCGCGAGCTGCCCGAGCACCATCCCGGAGAAGCTGATCAACGTCGGGTCGAAGGTGGCCCGCTCGGCTGCGGGCATGTCCCCCATGTTCGCGGCTGTCAGCGCGCAGAGCCCGGCGCTCAGGGCGACCGTCACCACGAACGCGCTCACCAGGGTCCAGGTGGTGGAGGCCACCGTGCGGATCTTGGTCCATTCGGACTGGAGGACGGCGGATGCCGCTGCCATGGTTCAGGCTCCCTTGTCGCGCGGAGCCCACTGCGGGGCGCCGGTTCCCGTTGCGGTCGGCTGCGCGTGGTACTCCACGACGCTCGCCGTCATCTGCATGAACGCCTCTTCCAGCGAGGCCCGCTGGGCGCTGAGTTCATGCAGCACGATGCGGTGCTCAGCGGCCAGCTCACCGATCTTCTCGATGGCGGCGCCGTCGATCTCCAGCGTGCCGTTGCCCGCCTCGATCGCGGTGAGGCCCTGTCCGTGGAGCATGTCCCGCAGCCTCTCCTGTTCCGGGGAGCGCAGCCGCACGAAACTCCGGGAGTTCTGCTGGATGAAATCGGCCATCGACGTGTCCGCGAGCAGTTTGCCCTGTCCGATGACGATCAGATGGTCCGCGGTGAGAGCCATTTCGCTCATCAGATGCGAGGAGACGAAGATCGTCCGCCCCTCGGACGCGAGCAGCTTCATCAGATTGCGGATCCAGTGAATTCCCTCGGGATCCAGTCCATTGACGGGCTCGTCGAAGAGCAGCACCCGGGGGTCCCCCAGCAGCGCGGAGGCGATTCCCAGCCGCTGCCCCATACCCAGCGAGAAACCCTTGGACTTCTTCTTGCCGACCGCGGTCAGACCGACGAGATCGAGCACTTCCGACACCCGGCTGCTCGGGATCCGGTTCGACTGCGCGAGGCACAGCAGATTGTTGTACGCGGTACGCCCGCCGTTGAACGCCTTGGCGTCGAGCAGCGCACCGATGTATTTCAGCGGCTCCTGAAGGTCGCGGTAGTGCTTGCCGTCGATCCGGACCGTCCCGCTTGTGGGGTTGTCCAGATCCAGCATCATGCGCATCGTCGTGGACTTGCCCGCCCCGTTGGGTCCGAGGAAGCCGGTGACGACCCCCGGCTGGACCCGGAACGAGAGCTGGTCGACGGCGACCTTGGCGCCGAAGCGCTTGGTGAGACCCTCTAGCTCGATCATGCGTTCACGCTAAAGGTGTGCGCTGACCTGCGCCACTGTATTGAAGTAACAGAACGCTACGGTTCGCTGCCGTGAGAATGGCGGGAAATCGCCCCTGGTGGCCTGTGGGTGCGAACGCCCGTGCCCGGGCGGCCGCGCCGCCGCCGGGGGGGGCCCGTTATATAGAAACGCGGCGCGCGCCCCCCCC